>NZ_JALZVX010000128.1 GCF_023299985.1 Lacinutrix sp.
TTATTATTATTATTATTATTATTATTATTATTTATTTCATATAAATTATTAAATGTTATAGCTGCTTTAAGATACTCTCCATTTGTATAAAATGCATTTGCTTCTAATAATAAGTCATTTTCTTTGTCTTGAGAGAAAGAAAAACTGCATAATAAAACAAATAAAATTATAAGTAATGACTGTTTTAGCATAGTAAACATAAAATTATTAACCAAAAAAAACCACTAGAGGAAGTGGTTTTTTTATTAAAATTGATTTTTTTTTATAATTATAAACCAAACTTTGTTTTTATTGCGTTGGCTTTTTCGGTACTACCTAGAGCGATATAAATATTATAAAGCTGCTGACCAATATCGGAATTAGCTTTAGGATTATTTGATATAAAAGTTTCTAGAACTTCAGCTCCAGATTTAAATAAGTTAGACTTATCTATTTTTAATTTATCATACTTAGCATTATCTGCAGCACTATTACCTAGAGAATTTAATTTTTCATTTAAACTATTACCTTCATTAATAAAGGTTGTAGATAAATTTAAAGCGGCATTAGAATGAGTTGTATCTATTTTAAGTGCGTTTTTATAATAAGCTCTAGCTTCAGCTAGTTTTCCAGAATCAAATGAGATAACTCCTAAATTATAAAGTAAACTTACATTATTAGGATCATTAGAAACAGCTTCCTCAATAAGTTTTCCGTATTCTTTAATGTTTCCTAATTTATATTGAACGTTAGCTTCAGTAAGAATTAAATCTGAATTTGAAGAGTCTGCAGCTCTTGCGTCTTTAATAGCTTCTAAAGCTTTTTCATTCTTATCTTGACTAACATAAATTAAAGCTATTTGCTTTGCAATCTCTGCTGCTTTAGATTCAGACATTCTTTCACCTGGTGATATGTGAGATTTAGCTCTATTAACGTACAAATCTCGAGTAGACTTCTCATATATTTCTTCAACTCCAGTTTCCTTGTTTATAGCAAAATATTCCTTTACTACACCTGTATAACCAATGTCTTTTAAAAGTTTATAATGCTTTAACGCAGAATCAAAATCTTGCGCTTGAACAGAACTTACAGCAGCATAATACAAATAAGATTCATCTTTTGGAACTAACTTATACAACATTAAAAAGTAACTAGAAGCTTGCGCATATTTTCCAGCAGTATATAATTTATTAGCTTTTACCAATAATTCATTTTGAATATTATTTATAGTAACACCTATATTATCAACATGCTTTTCATCAACTTTAGATAAATCACTAATAGCAGTATCAAAATCGGCTATATTTCCTGTTCCATTTGCATACAGCGCTTTAGCTCTATTAAAATAAAACTTAGACTTCATTTTATCATCCATACTACCAAGCATAGATTCTAATTGATTTGCGGTAGTTTTGGCTTCGGCAAAATTGTTGCTTTTAACAGCTTTTTCTAAGGTTTTCAATTCTTTCTTTTGTGCAAAAGAAAAAAGAGTAACAAATAAAGCTAGAGAGAGGATTAATTGTTTTTTCATTAGTTTTTGTTTTTAAAATATTCTTAAAAATAAGAATTAATTTTTAATTAATTATTTATTCTTCTTCGCTAGAAGCAACAGTCGTGCCATTTTCAGAATCATCAGTGTTTTTGGATACTTTGGAGATTATTACATTTCCATCTTCATCTAATTCCACTTCATCTTCTTCATGCATTACTTTTGCAACTGCTGCAATAGAATCTTTCCCTTTTAAGTTTATTAGTTTAACACCTTGTGTTGCTCGACCCATAACACGCAAATCAGCAACTGCCATTCTAATAGCAACACCAGATTTATTGATAATCATTAAATCATCTTCATCTGTTACATTTTTTATAGATACTAAATTACCAGTTTTTTCTGTAACAGAAATTGTTTTCACACCTTTTCCACCACGATTTGTAATTCTATAATCTTCTAAACTAGAACGCTTACCATAGCCATTCTCTGAAACTACCAATATGTTACTTTCCATATCATCTACTGCAATCATACCAATAACTTCATCGGTTTTTTCATCTTGCAAACGAATACCACGAACTCCAGATGCTCCACGTCCCATTGGTCGTGTTTTAGCTTCTTCGAATCTAATAGCTTTACCAGATTTTAATGCTAACATAACTTGGCTTTCACCTGTTGTTAATTTAGCTTCTAATAAGGTATCACCATCTTTAATAGTTATGGCATTAATACCGTTAGTTCTTGGTCTAGAGTATTGCTCTAAAGAAGTCTTTTTAACTTGTCCTTTTTTAGTAGCCATAATTACGTAATGACTATTTACATAATCTTCATCTTTTAAATCTTGAGTACAAATAAAAGCCATCACTTTATCGTCTTGCTCAATATTTATAAGGTTTTGGATTGCACGACCTTTAGATGTTTTACTACCTTCTGGAATTTCGTAAACACGCATCCAGAAACACTTCCCTTTTTGTGTGAAAAACAACATGTATTGGTGGTTTGTACCAACAAATAAATGTTCTAAGAAATCTTCGTTACGAGTAGTTGATGCTTTTTGTCCAACGCCTCCTCTATTTTGAGTTTTATATTCTGTTAGAGAAGTACGTTTAATATATCCAGCATGAGAAATAGTAATCACTACTTTTTCATCTGGAATCATGTCTTCAATACTTAAATCTCCTCCAGCATATTCTATTACAGAACGACGCTCATCTCCATATTTATCACGAATAACAACTAATTCATCCTTAATAATTGTCATTCTTTGCTCTTCACTGCCAAGAATACCTTTTAAGTTTTCAATAGTTTTCATGATTTCTTCGAATTCCTTACGAAGTTTATCTTGCTCTAAACCTGTTAATTGACGCAAACGCATCTCTACTATGGCTTTAGCTTGAATTTCGGACAGTTTAAAACGTTCAATTAAATTATTACGTGCTTCATCTCCATTAGAAGATGCTCTAATAATTTTTATTACTTCATCTATATTATCTGAAGCTATAATTAAACCTTCTAATATGTGTGCACGTTCTTCAGCCTTACGTAGTTCGTATTTTGTACGTCTTACAACAACCTCATGTCTGTGTTCAACAAAATATTGAATTAATTGTTTTAAATTCAATAATTGCGGACGCCCTTTTACAAGCGCTATATTATTTACACTAAAAGACGATTGTAACGCTGTGTATTTGTATAATTTATTTAAAACGATATTAGGTATTGCATCACGTTTTAAAACGTAAACAATACGCATTCCGTTTCTGTCAGACTCATCTCTAATGGTAGAGATACCTTCTAATTTCTTATCGTTTATTAAATCGGCAGTTTTTTTAATCATATCTGCCTTGTTCACTTGGTAAGGAATTTCTGTTACAATAACACATTCTCTACCTTGCACTTCTTCGATGTTGGCATTTGCTCGCATGACAATTCGTCCACGACCAGTATGAAAAGCTTCTTTTACACCATCGTAACCATAAATTGTTCCTCCTGTTGGAAAATCTGGCGCTTTAACGTGTTGTATTAGTTCATCTATTTCTATATCATTATTATCAATGTAAGCAATAGTTCCATCTACAACTTCTGTTAAGTTATGAGGTGGCATATTGGTTGCCATACCTACTGCTATACCAGAAGCTCCATTTACTAATAAACCTGGAATACGCGTTGGAAGTACTGTTGGCTCTTCTAAAGTATCATCAAAATTTAATTTATGGTCTACAGTTTCTTTATCAATATCTGCAAGCATATCCTCAGATATTTTACGCATTCTTGCTTCTGTATAACGCATTGCTGCTGGACTATCACCATCTACAGAACCAAAGTTACCTTGTCCATCAACCAACATGTAACGTAAACTCCATTCTTGAGCCATACGTACCATTGCGTCGTAAACAGAGGTATCACCATGTGGATGATACTTACCTAAAACTTCACCAACTATTCTTGCAGACTTTTTGTGTGCACTATTTGCTCTAACACCTAGCTCATGCATACCATAAAGCACACGTCTATGTACTGGTTTTAAACCATCTCTTACGTCTGGTAAAGCACGTGACACAATAACTGACATAGAATAATCTATGTAAGCCGATTTCATTTCATCTTCAATGTTAATAGGAATAATTTTCTCTCCTTCTATCATATATATAAATGTTATATTATTCGGTAATTTTCAAAACATGCTAATATAAATATTTCAATAGTCATAGTAAGACTTTCACTTCTTATTTTTGAGACTATTTATTAACAATTCAAATACCCTTTTTCGTTAATAACTATCTTGTTAATTGTTTTGATTTTATAAACTTTTTTTTGTCTATTAGCATAGAATACCATGTCTAGATTGAAATAGCTGAATAAAATGCCCTTATTCCCTTTCTATTGCTGTAAAAAACTAAACTATTTATTAAGTTATGGTTTGCTTTTTACATTGTATAAAGAAAAAATAATCATTTTATTTATTAGTGATTTTAAATAATGATTGGTATAACATAATATTTAAGGAATAGTTTTTGCCATTGATATTATGATTCACTAAATTTATTGACGAAAGGAACAAACTATATGGATGATAATTTTTCACCAAGAGTAAAGGATGTAATTGCTTACAGTAAAGAGGAAGCACTTCGTTTAGGTCACGATTTTATTGGCACAGAACACCTTATGCTTGGTTTACTAAGAGATGGAAATGGTAAAGCGATAAATATACTAAACGCACTAGATATAGACTTAAATCATTTAAGACGTAAAGTCGAAATTTTAAGTCCAGCAAATCCTAATGTTACCATTACCTCCAACGACAAAAAAAACTTGCATTTAACAAGGCAAGCAGAACGTGCTTTAAAAACCACTTTTTTAGAAGCAAAACTGTTTCAAAGCACCTCTATTAACACAGCACATTTACTATTGTGTATTTTAAGAAATGAAAACGATCCCACAACCAAACTTTTAAATAAGTTAAAAGTGGATTACGATAATGTTAAAGAACAATTTAAGTCTATGCTTACAAACGACGATAATTATAACGATACTTTGGGCGAACCAAAAGCCGAGTCTTTTCAAGATGAAAACTCAAAAGAAGATGATGGTAACGCATCTAAAGATATATTTAATACACCAACAGGAAAGAGTAATAAGAAATCTAAAACACCAGTTTTAGATAATTTTGGTAGAGATCTTACTGCAATGGCAGAAGAAGGAAAATTAGATCCTGTGGTTGGACGTGAAAAAGAAATTGAGCGTGTGTCTCAAATTTTATCACGTAGAAAAAAGAACAACCCATTACTTATTGGTGAACCTGGAGTTGGTAAAAGTGCCATTGCAGAAGGTTTAGCTAATAGAATTGTAAAACGTAAAGTATCTCGTATTCTTTTTGGAAAACGTGTAGTTACTTTAGATTTAGCAAGTTTAGTCGCTGGAACAAAATACAGAGGGCAGTTTGAAGAGCGCATGAAAGCTGTTATGAACGAGCTTGAAAAAAACGATGATGTTATTTTGTTTATAGACGAAATACATACTATCGTTGGTGCTGGTGGAGCAACAGGAAGTTTAGACGCGTCTAACATGTTTAAACCTGCCTTAGCAAGAGGTGAAATACAATGTATTGGTGCCACAACTTTAGATGAATACAGACAGTACATCGAAAAAGATGGTGCTCTAGAGCGCAGATTTCAAAAAGTAATAGTCGAACCAACTACTGTTGAAGAAACTATAGAAATTCTTAATAACATTAAAGGTAAATACGAAGAACATCACAATGTTGAATATACTCCAGAAGCTATTGAAGCATGTGTAAAACTTACTAATAGATACATGACAGAACGTTATCTGCCAGACAAAGCTATTGATGCTTTAGATGAAGCTGGATCTCGTGTACACATTACTAATATTGATGTTCCTAAACAAATTATTGAGCTAGAGAAAAAGCTTGAAGAAGTTAAGGAAACAAAAAATTCGGTTGTTAAAAAACAGAAATACGAAGAAGCAGCACGTTTACGTGATGACGAAAAAAGATTAGAAAAAGAGCTAGCAGTTGCCCAAGAAAAATGGGAAGAAGACACCAAGCTTAACAAAGAAATAGTATCTGAAGATAATGTGGCAGATGTTGTTTCTATGATGACAGGTGTTCCTGTAAATAGAATTGCACAAACAGAAAGTAACAAGCTAGCAGAATTACCAGATCTTATTAACGGAAAAGTTATTGGTCAAGACGAAGCAGTTGCAAAAGTTGTAAAAGCCATTCAAAGAAATCGTGCTGGACTTAAAGACCCGAACAAGCCAATTGGTTCATTTATATTTTTAGGTCAAACAGGAGTTGGTAAAACACAACTAGCTAAAGTGTTATCTCGTGAGTTATTTGACAGTGAAGAGTCACTTATTAGAATAGATATGAGTGAATACATGGAGAAATTTGCCATCTCTCGTTTAGTTGGTGCACCTCCAGGATATGTTGGTTACGAAGAAGGTGGACAACTTACAGAAAAAGTAAGACGTAAACCTTACGCTGTTATTCTTTTAGATGAAATTGAAAAGGCACATCCAGATGTTTTTAATATGCTTTTACAAGTTTTAGACGATGGATATTTAACAGATTCTTTAGGACGTAAAATAGATTTTAGAAACACCATTATTATTATGACTTCTAATATTGGAGCTCGTAAACTTAAAGATTTTGGTACAGGAATTGGATTTGGAACAGCTTCACAAAAATCTCAAGAAGATGCTAATGCACGTGCAGTAATACAAAATGCATTAAAAAAATCTTTTGCACCAGAATTTTTAAACAGAATAGACGATGTTGTAGTTTTTAATGCACTTGAAAAAGATGATATTAATAAAATTATTGATATCGAGTTAGAAATACTTCTAAAACGTATTAAAGGACTTGGTTACGAATTAGAATTAACTACTGCTGCTAAAGATTATATAGCAGAAAAAGGATTCGATAAGCAATATGGTGCAAGACCATTAAAACGTGCTATACAAAAGTATGTTGAAGATGCTTTAGCTGAAGAGATTATTACTTCTAAAGTTTCTGAAGGTGATAAAATAATTATGGATTTAGATTCTGAAACAGACGACATAATTATTAAGATTGAAAAAGCTGAAAAGCCTACGGAATCTTAAAACCAACACGATATTAATTCTTAATTAATATATAATTAATTAGAATTAAATGTATTTAATAAAGCTCGAGAATATTAATATTCTTGAGCTTTATCATTTTATAATTTCTATTATTAATTTTTAAAATAAAATACTATTCGTTAATTAAAAACTAAACAGATAAACAGATAATTTGGTATTTTGTAGATAAAACACTCTATAATTTGAGTGAAAATGTTTTTTTAAAAAATGTTTTTATAATTTTAAAAAATTATTAAACCTACTTGAAAATGCGCCAAATAATCACACTCCCATTTTGTAACCTAGAAATAAATAACCAAATAGTAATAGCTACCATAAATGAAGGTATTCACTTAACTTTAGATATGAGTGAAGAAATAATCCTGGCTGTATTTAACAGCTTAGGAGATAAACCTACCATTTATATAACTAATAGAGTTAATTCTTATTCTGTAGATCCAACATTATACAGTAGTTTAATAAAAGTTAAAAACATAAAAGGATTTGGTATTGTAATCCACGAAAACAACACTAGTAAGAGTGTTGAAGTTGAAAGTTTATTTTATAAGAACAAGTTTGAATATTTTAATAGTATTAAAGATGCTAAACTTTGGGGAAACAAGAGATTAGCTAATAGTTTGGCTAGCTAAATCTATTTCAATACTAGATTTATACACCATAATTATTTAAAAACAACTCTTCAATCTCAATATCCATATCGCTTAAAAACTGAATTGAAGCTTCAATATCGTCATGTAATACGCGATCTTTTTTAACAAAGGATACTTCTTTTCTATAAAGCTCTAAAAAAGATTCTAAAAATGGAGACGTTTTTAGTGGATTTCTAAACGCGATTGCTTGACTTGCATTCATCAACTCAATTGCAATAACACGTTCTACATTTTTAATTAATCTATAGGCTTGTGTAGCAGCATTTGCTCCCATACTAACGTGGTCTTCTTGTCCGTTACTAGATACAATACTATCTACACTTGCAGGTGTTGCCAATTGTTTGTTTGCGCTTACAATACTTGCTGCAGTGTATTGCGGAATCATAAAACCAGAATTCAATCCTGGATTGTCTACCAAAAATGCTGGCAACCCTCTTAAACCTGATACTAATTGAAATACACGACGTTCAGAAATATTACCAATTTCTGCCATAGCAATTTTTAAATAGTCTAATGCTAAAGCTAATGGTTGCCCATGAAAATTTCCGCCAGAAATAATTAAATCTTCCTCAGGAAAAATATTTGGATTATCTGTAACCGAGTTTATTTCGGTTAAAATAGTTTTCTCAACAAAATCTAAAGTATCCTTTGTTGCACCATGTACTTGAGGAATACATCTAAAAGAATAAGGATCTTGTACGTGTTCTTTTTCTCGGGTAATTAATTCGCTTCCTTTTAAAAACTCGTTAAAACGTCGTGCAACTTTTAATTGTCCAGGATGTGGACGCACTTGGTGTATTAAATCGTTAAAAGGCTCTACTCTACCATCAAAAGCATCTAATGAAATACAAGCAATAACATCTGCCAAATAAGATGTTTTATGAGACATTAGTAATAAATATACACCGTAAGCACTCATAAACTGTGTTCCGTTTAGTAGCGCTAGACCTTCTTTAGCTTCTAATTCTATTGGTTTCCAATTAAACTTTTTAAGTATCTCGCTTGCTGTAAATTCTTTTTTATCGTGTACTACCTTTCCTTTACCAATTAATGGTAATGCTAAATGTGCTAAAGGTGCTAAATCTCCAGAAGCACCTAAAGAGCCTTGTGTAAATACAAAAGGAAATACATCATTATTAAAAAAGTCTATTAATCTATTTACCGTTTCTATTTGTACACCACTATGTCCATAACTTAAAGACTGTATTTTTAAAAGTAACATTACTTTTACTATAGACTCTGGAACACGTTCTCCTGTACCACAAGCATGAGACATTACTAAGTTTTCTTGCAGTTTTGTTAAGTCGTTTTTAGAAATTTCTACATTGTATAATGAACCAAAACCAGTATTAATACCATAAAAAGGTTTTTCGGCTTCATCTAATTTTTTATTTAAATAAGCTTTACACGTTTTAATTTTTTGTGCCGATTCTTTAGATAATTTTAGCTTTTTCTTGTCTTTAAAAATATTGTAAATGGTTACAATGTCTAGTTTTTTTGAAGATATATGGTGTATGTTATTCATTATAGTTTGTTAAAGTCCATCAAAAATGAGTAAATGCAAATTACTATGCAAATTATATTAATAATTTATGAAATTCTCTAACTAATCTACTACTTTTGAAAAAACTTATAAATAATTAAATAAAATGAAAAAATTATTATTGTGCTTATCTGTTTTAGCAATTGTTGCTTGTAAGCAAGAAGCTCCAAAAGATTATGTTACATTTTCTGGAAAAATTGAAAACCAAAGTAGTGATTCTGTAGTATTAAGAACACGTACTACTTCTAAAACCTTTAAAGTAAATAAAGATGGTACTTTTAAAGATACATTAAAAGTAGAGACTGGTATGTTTAATTTTTATGATGGAAATGAAAGCACCAACATCTATTTAAAAAATGGTTATGATTTAAAACTAACGTTAGATACTAAAGAATTTAATAAAACTTTAAAATTCTCTGGTAGTGGTTCTGAATCTAACAACTATTTAGTTGAAAAAGCAATGATGCAAGAAAACTTAATTGCACCAAGTATTTTTGATCTTGAGGAAGCAAATTTTAATGCTAGAGTTGTGGAACTTGAAAAAGAAATGAATACTTTTTTAGAAACAAATTCTAAAGATTTAGATTCTTTGCTTTTAGCTAACGAGAAAATGCAGATTACACAATTTATACCTGGTATTACTCAAGCTTATAAACAACAACAAGCAAGAGCTTCACAGTTTACCTCTTTTGTAGGAAAACCTTCTCCAGATTTTGCTAACTATGAAAACATAAAAGGTGGAAAAACATCTTTAGCAGATTTAAGAGGAAAATATGTGTACATAGATTTATGGGCAACATGGTGTGGACCTTGTATTAGAGAAATTCCTTCTCTTAAAGAAGTTGAAAAAGAATTTCATGGTAAAAACATAGAGTTTGTAAGTATCTCTGTAGATAATGGTCGTGGTTACAAAGCAGAAACTAAAGAAGAGGCTGCAAAATTAGCTCATGAAGGTTGGAAAAAAATGATAGCAGATAGAGATCTTGGAGGTATGCAATTATTTGCAGATAATGGTTTTAGATCTAGTTTTGTTCAAGGTTATAAAGTAAATGGAATTCCGCGTTTTATTTTAATAGATCCAGCTGGAAATGTTATTAATGCAGATGCGCCAAGACCTTCTAGCTCTAAATTAAGAACAGTTTTAAATGGCTTAGAAAATATATAATTTTAAGCAAATAGATTATTCATAAAAAAACCGAGATTTTCATCTCGGTTTTTTTTATGTCCTTATTTTCTTGTGTTCTTTTTACTTTGTTGTTCTGTATCGTCTACATTTTCAACTTGAGGCTGCTCTGGTTGTTTAAACAAGTCTAAATAGGCTAAACTAATACCCTCTATAACATCACTAGCTATAATACTTTGGTAGCCAAATTTCTCTATTAAAATATCTGCACTTTTACCATGTAAATACACACCAAAAAGCGTTGCTTGTAAAGGATGGTAACCTTGGGAAATTAAACCAGTAACCATTCCTGTTAAAACATCTCCAGTTCCTGCAGTAGCTAGTCCTGGATTTCCTGTAGCATTAATATATAATTTATCGTCGAAAACAGTAATAGTATTTGCACCTTTAATTACCACAATTACTTTATACTTTTTAGCAAATGCTTTTGTTTTCTTTAGTTTATCAAAATCATTTGTCCATTTTCCAACTAATCTTTCTAATTCTTTTGGATGTGGTGTTAAAACCGTCAATTCTGGCATTAGCTTTAATAATGCTTTCTTTTTAGCTAATATGTTAATACCATCTGCATCAATAACTAATGGTGTTTTATTAGCTTTTAAAAACGCTTCGAAAGCAGCTACTGTTTTTGTGTCTGTTCCTATACCAACTCCAATACCAGTAACTGTTGGTTCTATATTAAAATCTATTTTGGTTATTTTTTCATCATTTACATCTGTAATAACCATAGCTTCAGGAAATGCAGTTTGCAATGGTATGTAACCACATTTTGGTATAAAGGCTGTAATTTTTCCTGCTCCTACTCTAAGCGCAGCTTTACTTGCTAGTGTTACTGCTCCAATTTTACCATAACTTCCTCCTATAATTAAGCTATGTCCAAAAGTGCCTTTATGGCTGTATTTTTCACGAGGTTTATAAATAGGTAGTACTTCATTTTTACCAATTAAATCGGCTTCAGTTGGTGTGGCAAATAAATATTCTGGATCTATACCAATATCTAAAACTTCCCATTGTATAGAATATTTTGCTGTCTCAGGTAAAAAGAAAACTAACTTAGGTGTTTGAAAACTAAGTGTATAACCAGCATTAACAACAGCATCCGGATCTTCTACGGCTTTATCAGTATGTAAACCAGATGGAATATCTATAGAAAGTGTATAAGCTTTAGAAGTTCTAAAGTGATTAAACAATCCTTTAATCCAATCATCAATTGGTCTATTTAATCCTATTCCAAAAACAGCATCAACTATAATGTCTTTTTGATCTATAAGTATAGCGCTAAAATCTTCTTTACAACTTAATAATGTTGGCCAGTTCTTTGTAACATTCTTAATACGATCGTAATTAATTAAAAAATCTTTAGAACGCTTATCGCTACAATTTATTACATACGTACTAACATTATAACCATGTGTAATTAAATGTCTTGCTACCACTAAACCATCTCCTCCATTATTGCCAATACCACAAAACACATGAATTGGTACTTGAGCACCTTGCATGCGCATGTGTAACCAATTAAAAATTTGAGTTCCTGCACGTTCCATTAATTCGGTAGAGGCTATTTCTTGACGCTTTTGAGTTTGTAAAACTCCAGCGTAAATTTGTTCTTTCGAGAATATTTTCATCTTTAATTATACTATTATTATAAAGTCTTTAATAATTCCTTAATTCTAGAGTATATAATCCTTCAATTATAAAATTAAAGTGATTAAAAAACAGAATTGTTTAAAAATCATTAATTAAGTTTTGTTATTAATGTAAAAGTAATACATTTCGGTGTCATTTATATAAATAATAAATCAACACTAATGCAAGTATTAAAATTTGGAGGAACTTCTGTAGGTTCTTCAAAAAACATAAATAAAGTAATTTCAATACTAGAAAATTATTCGAAAAACGCTAAAGTAACTTGCGTAGTTTCTGCTGTTGGTGGTATTACAGATAAATTACTTAAAGCTGGAAACTTAGCTAAACTAAATGATAAAAGTTACAAAGCTGATTATGAAGCTATTAAAACTAAACATTTTGAAATTTTAGAAGCACTAATACCAAATGATAATAATGATATTAAAAAAACTTTAGAAGAAAAATTAAAGGATCTTAAAAATGTATTAGAAGGTGTTTTTCTTGTTAGTGAATTATCACCTCAAACATCAGATCGCTTAGTTAGTTATGGTGAGTTATTATCTTCTTTTATTATAGCCGAAACTTTAAAGTCTAGAAATTTTAATGCGGCTAGAAAAAACACACAACAACTTATAGTTACCAATTCTAATTTTAATAATGCAGAAGTTAAATTTAAGCCTACAAATGTTAATATTAGTACTTATTTTAGCGAAGTAACTCAAGATATTACAGTACTTCCTGGATTTATTTCAAAATCAGATCAAGGAGAAATAACAACGCTTGGAAGAGGTGGATCAGACTATACAGCTGCAATCATTTCTGCAGCTTTAAATGTAGATACGCTAGAAATCTGGACAGACGTAAGTGGTATGTACACGGCAAATCCTAAATTGGTAAAACAAGCTTTTCCTGTAGAGCGTATTAGCTATCAAGAAGCAATGGAATTGTCTCATTTTGGAGCCAAAGTTTTGTATCCTCCAACAGTACAACCTGTATTAGATTTAAACATTCCAATCCATATTAAAAACACATTAAAACCTGAAGATAAAGGCACTATAATATCTAGTGAGAATAATAATAAAACGTCTATTGCAACAGGAATCACAAACATTAACAACATTGCACTTTTAACGTTACAAGGCAATGGAATGATTGGAATTCCAGGCTTTTCTAAACGCTTATTTGAAACCTTATCTCAAGAAAAAATTAATATTATACTAATAACTCAAGCATCATCCGAACATACTATATGTTTTGGTATTTTAGAAAACGATGCTATTAAAGCTGAAACTGCAATTAATCTTGCTTTTGAATATGAGATCTCTAAACACAAAATAGATCCAATTATTGTAGAAATGAAGCTGTCAATCATTGCATTAGTTGGCGATAACATGAAAAACCATCAAGGTATTAGCGGTAAAATGTTTAGTGTTTTAGGAAAAAACAATATAAATATTAGAGCGATTGCTCAAGGTGCTTCAGAAAGGAATATCTCTGCTGTAATTTCAGAAAAAGATGTAAAAAAAGCTTTAAATACTATACATGAACGTTTTTTTGAAGATAATGTAAAACAGTTAAATGTCTTTATAACTGGAATTGGTAATGTTGGCGAAAAACTTATTGATCAAATCCATCAACAAAACAACTATTTAAAAAAGAATTTAAAACTAGATGTACGTATTGTTGGTTTGGCTAACTCTAAGAAAATGATTTTCGATTCTGAAGGTATTAATCTAGATAATTGGGCATCAAAATTTCATTATGCAGACAAATCTAGCTTAAACGGCTTTTTAGATAAAATAAAAGAACTCAATCTACGCAATAGCATTTTTGTGGATGTTACAGCAAATGATGCTGTTTCCAAAATGTACGAACACTATTTAAGAAACAGTATTGCAGTTGTTGCTTGTAGTAAAATTGCTTGTTCAAGTACTTATAGTAATTATAAATTATTGCAAGATTTATCTCTTAAATTTAATACAGCTTTTTTATATGAAACTAACGTTGGTGCAGGATTACCAATAATTAATACGCTAAACAATCTTGTAACTTCTGGAGATAAAGTTACTAGTATTCAAGCTGTATTGTCTGGAAGTTTAAATTTTGTTTTTAATAATTTTAGTGATCGTACAAATTTTCATGACATCGTTAAACGTGCACAATTTGAAGGTTATACAGAACCAGATCCTAGAATAGATTTAAGCGGCATTGATGTGGCTAGAAAAATATTAATTTTAGCAAGAGAAAATGGAGGCACAATGGAAATAGAATCTATTGAAAACGACTCTTTTTTAACGCAAGCTAATTTAGAAAGCGATACTGTTGACGATTTCTATAAAACTCTTAAAACAGAAGAAGCACATTTTCAAAAATTATATGCAGATGCTAAAGCTAAAAACTGCCAATTAAAATATGTTGCCGAATTTAAAAACGGAAAAGCTAAAGTTGGTTTACGCGAGATTCCTGAAGGTCATTCATTTTATAATCTAGAAGGAAAAGATAACATTGTTATGTTTTACACAGAACGTTATCCAGATCAGCCATTAATAGTAAAAGGCGCTGGTGCTGGTGCAGATGTAACTGCTTCAGGATTATTTGCAGATATTATAAAAATAGGAAATAAATAAAAGTTTAGTAAGCAATTTGCAGTTGCTGTAATCAGTAATTACTCAGTCTAAAAACAAGTATTAATGTAATTTTAAAAGCACATAATAACTAATAAAATTTGTGAATTCGTGGCATATATAAATAACGAAATAAAAATACTATCTCCTGCAACTGTAGCAAATGTGTCTTGTGGTTTTGATGTTCTAGGTTTTTGCTTAGATAATGTTGGAGATGAAATGATACTACGTAAAACCGAAGAAAAAGGCATTCGTATTACTAAAATTGAAGGTTACAATTTACCTTTTGAAGCTGAATTAAATGTTGCAGGTGTTTCTGCTTTGGCTTTAATTAAAGATGCAAAACCAGAATGTGGATTCGAAATAGAAATTTATAAAAAAATTAAACCTGGAAGTGGTATTGGAAGCAGTTCTGCAAGTGCAGCAGGAAGTGTTTGGGCAATAAACGAGTTATTAGGAAAGCCATACAACACAACACAATTAACCGCTTTCGCCATGAAAGGTGAAGCATTAGCAAGTGGTAGTGAACACGCAGACAACCTCGCTCCTGTTCTTTTTGGAGGTTTTACTTTAGTAAAATCACTTTCTCCTTTACAAATTTTAGAAATCCCAACACCATTCGAATTATATGCTACTATAATCCATCCAGAAATAGAAATAAAAACGTCTGAATCTCGAGCTATTTTACCAAAAGAGATCCCTTTAAAAAATGCTATAACACAATGGGCAAATGTTGGTAGCTTAGTTCATGCAATGCATACCAATGATTATAACTTGTTAGGCCAATCGCTTAACGATGTTATTGTAGAACCATATAGAAGTAAATTGATTCCGCATTTTAATGCTGTTAAAACCGAAAGTTTAAAAACTGGCGCATTAGGTGTTGGTATTTCTGGTTCTGGACCTTCTATTTTTGCATTATCAAAAGGAAAAAAAACGGCTGAATCTGTTGCTGAGGCTATGAAAAACGTGTATTCTAAAACAGATATTAATTTCAATACCTATGTTTCTAAGATTAACACTCAAGGAATAAAAATATTAAATTAAGAAAACAAGAAAAGTCTTCGACAAATTTAGACTGACATTATAGATAACAATTGTCTTTTGTAACTAAATAATTAATTTTAGTTAAAATGACAAATTTGAAAACTAATGTCACATTGAGCTTGTCGAAGTACCATAATAAAAAATAGATTGCCATGTCGTTCGTTCTTGCAATGACAGGTAGTTAGAAAATAAAAATAAAATGAACTACTACTCACTCAACCATAAAGCACCAAATACAACATTTAAAAATGCTGTAATTAAAGGACTCGCTCCAGATAGAGGTTTATATTTCCCAGAAACTATAACACCTCTACCACAATTCTTTTTTGATAATATAGATAATCTAAGCTATTCTGAAATTGCTTACAAAGCAATAGAACAATTTGTAAGTCCAGATATTCCAAAATCAATTTTAAAAACAATTGTAGAAGAAACATTGTCCTTCGATTTTCCAATTGTTAAGCTTAACGATAACATTTCTACTTTAGAGCTATTTCATGGACCAACAATGGCTTTTAAAGATGTTGGTGCACGATTTATGGCACGTTGTTTAGGTTATTTTAATAAAGACAACAGCAACGAAGTAACAGTTTTAGTTGCTACTTCTGGTGATACAGGAGGAGCTGTTGCAAATGGTTTTTTAGGTGTTAAAGGTGTTAATGTGGTTATACTCTATCCTAGCGGAAAAGTGAGCGATATACAAGAAATGCAACTCACAACTTTAGGGCAAAATATTAAAGCTTTAGAAGTAGATGGTGTTTTTGATGATTGCCAAGACATGGTAAAACAAGCTTTTTTAGATCAAGAATTGACTAGTAAAATGCAATTAACGTCTGCAAACTCAATAAACGTTGCACGTTGGATACCACAACTCTTTTACTTTATGTTTGCTTACAAGCAATTACATAAAATGCATAAAGAGATTGTGTTTTCTGTACCAAGTGGAAACTTTGGTAACCTTTGTGCTGGCATGATGGCACAACAATTGGGTTTACCAATCAAGCATTTTATAGCCTCTAACAACGAGAATAATGTGGTGACAAATTATTTAAAAACTGAAGATTATAACCCAAAACCATCTGTGCAAACCATTAGTAATGCCATGGATGTTGGGAATCCAAGTAACTTTATACGTATTCAAGAAATCTATAAAAACAATTTCAATACTTTAAAAAACAACCTATCATCTTATAGTTTTAGCGATGCTGAAACTAAAATTGCTTTAAAAGAAATTTACGACACCTATAACTACGTTGCAGATCCTCATGGTGCTGTTGGCTATTTAGGTTGCAAAGCCTATTTAAAAACTAACCCAAATGCGCATTGTGTATTTTTAGAAACTGCACATCCAACAAAATTTTTAGATGTTGTAGAAGAAGTTATTAAAGAAAAGCAGGTATTGCCTAAACAAATACAGGCAGTTATGGGTAAAACAAAAGTAGCTACTAAGATTAGTAGTTATGATGGTTTAAAAGGTTTCTTGTTCAAGTAAACGTCATTGCGAAGACAGTAATCTATTTACGATTCTATTAAAAATTCCTGCATTCACAGGAATGACAAAACTTTACTTTCTCAAAAAAATAGTCGAACTTTGAATTTATACTAACAGATGATATAAAACATTAAAACGATTTCATATTATATAATACGTTGTGCGCAAGCTAAAAAAACATTGTGACTGAATGAAGAACACCACGATTAACATAAATGAATTAACTATAAGAAAGTTTGTTGAATCATTACGTCCAGAAGATATAGAAATAAGAAAGCAACTTGATATTGGTTATTCTTATGACGGAAAAGTAATAATACTATTCGAAATAAGACCTTTTTGGGACAATCCAAGTGAAATTCAGAATATTGAGTTTGCCAAAATTAGATTTTATAAGTCAAGACGACAATGGAATCTATATTGGATGCGTGCGAGCGGAAAGTGGGAACTTTATAACCCATTTCCAGAATCAACCTATTTAGACAAAATGATTGAAATAATTAAGGAAGATAAACACGGATGCTTTTTTGGATAATACTGAACTAAATATAATTAAAAGAATTGCGTAAGAATTGGATTGCGGATTTGACTGTTTCTATAACATCAGAACTAGCGAAATAGTTACTATTCCAAATTTTGGCCAAATGATGGAAGAAGATGATTTTCGTGATACTTTTGGTGCTGAATTGGAAAAAGTAAATCAAAGCAAAGTGGATTTTATCAAATTTGAGCGTTTGGAGAGTTTTGAGTCGTTTAAAATTATGGAACGATTTGTTGCGATATTAACTGATAAAAATCTTCAGTTAGAATTGGAAAGTATTTTAGCGAATAGAAAACCTTTTCAGAATTTTAAGGATATAATTAACCTTTCAAATTTTAGACAAAGCTGGTTTGATTTTAAACAAAATGAACTGGAAAAAAGAGTAAAAATACAATTAGAAAGCTAAAATCCAGAGTACAATAGTGTATATAAATTCGAACTTATTTTTTTATTACAAAACACCAACTCACTATATATCAACTAAATACTAATTAAAAACATAACCTAATTTCCCATTGTTGTAGCGTATTTTAAACCAGAGACCAGTAATAGTTTTATTTTTCTCTTCCTTTAAAGTTTAATCAATTTTAGATTTCGCAATTAATCTAACATAGCATCTACAAGATGTAAAACAGAAATAATTACTAAGGTTATAAATAAGAATGCACATTACATTTTAGCTACAAAAAGCAATCAAACTCAATTATTAGAACATATTGAAGATAAATTTAGATTTTAAAAATAACAAAAACCACTATTTATAAAACTCTAGACCATGGAACAATAGAGACTAGAAAGCATAGTGTTAATAATGGATCTATATTATACCGTTAAATAATAACTAAAAGCTCTTGAGAACAAACTCTATTAATTACTAAATGTAGTTTTTGATTAGGTTACTTCCAGAAAACAAGTAGGTAACTAAAACTCAAAAAAAAATCTATACTTATTAACATATTCTTAAACATTCTAAAAAAGATTTCAAACCAAAAATTTGAATTAAGAACCTATTATTAACAGGTATTAATATTAAATATTATTAAAAAAAATTTATTTTATTTTTTAACTGTATTTGTGAAATAAACAATTGATTAACCAGTTCGGTAAACCAATTTAGCATGTATTTAAAGAACACATTAAACCACTTCGTTTTATTATTACAACCAACATTATTAACTTAAATTTTAAAATTATGCGTACCACAAATTTTTACAAATTATTTGCAATTACTTTTATTTCTATTGCCTTATTCTCTTGTTCCGAAGAAAATAATATAGAAGAAGTAAACGAAGAAATAAACCTAGATAGTGAACTCGATAATGATGATACCGATTTACTCGAAGCTTTAGATAAAGGTGATTTAGAATTATAGAAAATAACTTTTCCTGTTAATTCTTCAGGAAATTTATCTGGAAATAGCGATGCTGCCGAAGACAAAGATCTAGAAGCTTGGCTAAACAACAATCCAAATGATGATTACTTTTTTGAAAACGGAGCCGAAAACAAGTTGAGCTTTAATGC
>NZ_JALZVX010000129.1 GCF_023299985.1 Lacinutrix sp.
GCTTTTGAAACTGTCGATGGCAAAGCCAAGTTTCAAGAAGACATATGGAAACGGCCAGAAGGTGGTGGCGGACGAACACGTGTAATAGAAAACGGAAACGTAATTGAAAAAGGAGGTGTAAACATTTCTGGAGTTCATGGAAAACTTCCAGACTCTATGCAAAAGTATTTTGGTGTTGAAGATGCTGATTTTTTTGCCTGTGGTTTAAGCCTAGTTATTCATCCAAAAAATCCAATGGTACCAACCGTTCATGCAAATTGGCGTTATTTTGAAATGTATGATAAAGATGGAAATATTGTAGATCAATGGTTTGGTGGTGGACAAGACCTTACACCTTATTATTTGTTTGATGAAGATGCAACTCATTTTCACAAAACCTGCAAAACGGCTTGCGATAAGCATAATTCAGAATTTTACCCAAAATACAAAGCACGTTGCGACGAGTATTTTTATAATGCGCACAGAAGCGAAGGTCGAGGAGTTGGTGGATTATTTTTCGATTATTGTAAAGCGTCAGAAGATATGAGTATGGAAAACTGGTACAATTTTGTAACCGAAATTGGTAACAGTTTCGTTCAAGCCTACCTTCCTATAATGGAAAAAAGAAAAGATTTAAACTATAGCGAAGCACAAAAAAAATGGCAAGAAATAAGACGTGGTCGTTATGTAGAATTTAATTTAGTACATGATAAAGGCACGCTTTTCGGCTTAAAAACAAACGGAAGAATTGAAAGTATTTTAATGAGCTTACCACCACATGTGCAATGGGTTTACGACCATCATCCAGAAGTTGGAAGTGAAGAAGAGCGTTTAATTAAAGTGTTACAAAACCCTATAGGTTGGGTTTAATATGGATTGTTACTGCGGAAGTTTAAAAAACTATAAAACGTGTTGTGAAGTCTTTCATTTAAACAATGGAAAAACAGAAACAGCGCAACAATTAATGCGCTCAAGATATAGTGCATTTGTATTGGCTAATGGTGATTATTTAATGGATACTCACCATAGTTCTACTAGACCAACTGCTGAAAAAAAGACGATTGTAAAATGGACGAAATCTGTAGCATGGATTAAACTAGAAATCCTTGAAATTACTAAAGGTTTAGAGAAAGATGAAGAAGGTGCAGTGACATTTGATGCTTATTTTTATGATAGCGGAAGCATGGATGTTATTCATGAAAAATCTGCTTTTATAAGAGAAGATGGTAATTGGAAATATTTAGGGCTAAGTAAATAATATAAACCTGTTAATCAGAGTTAATAGTAATATCAATCCAACTAAACCTATGAGATATTCTTTATTATTTTTACTCTTTTTGATTTTAATGAATTGTAAAAAAACAGAAAGCAAACAGGATTATAAACCAAAATTCATAAAATCAGAAATAATTCCTTCAAAAATTGATAGTTTAGTTTCTGAAAAAGAAGTTCAAACGTTTGTCAATAAGTTAATGTATCCTTTTCATGAACAGAAAATTTCAAAGGATTCTACAAGAATCTATAGATTGTTCGAAGAATTTGAACTCAAAAAAATAAGTAAGTTCAAGAGAGATTGTCGATTTGATGAAGACACTCTATCGAAAAAGATTGCTGATTCATTAAAAATAAATAAAAGTTTTTATAAGTCTGATTTTGATAATAATGGATATACTGATTTATTAATAATTGGAGATGCTCATAATTGTATGGCAATGGCTGGTTGTAAAGAGTCGGAATATATCTCTTGTGACTTTAGTGTTTACTCTCTTATGAATTTTGGAAATGATTCTATTAATTCTATCGATTTAAATTATATAACAAATTGGCTTTCATTGGTGCCTGAAATTGTTGAAGGTGAAAATGGATCAATTATCGAATTGCATAAGCCAATAGATTACAAAATTGATAACGGAAAAATAAAAAAGATAAGTAGAACGATTCCTATCGCTTATAAATATGGCACTTTTATAGAACTCAATAATAAAATTAAGACCTTCAATATTGAAAACATCGAATTTACTGCTCATGGTTGTGTAACAGGATGTTCAGAATTTATTATTTCAATAGATAAAAATAAAAATGGAAAACTAAACGCTATAAATCATAATTGGATTGATCAAAATTATTCTTACGACGCAAAACCTAATGATATAGATGGTCAATTCAAATCTCAGATTTCCGAAAAACATTTTAATGAACTCTTTGAAATTATTAATTACTTAGATTTTACACATTTAGATAATGAATATTCTTCTGGAGCAATGCATTCAAGTTATAGTACCTTAAAAATAACTTATGGAAATGGAAAAACGAAAACGATAAAAGACTCTGAAATGAAAGGAACTTTCGGCTTAATAAAAATTTATGAACTTTTATACGAGTTAAGATTTAATCAAGATTGGAAAGAAAACACTAATTAATTTAAATCATTTCCAAACCACAACCTCCTTCGTCATCTTACTAAAAGCATTATAAATATGAAATAATCTTGCTTTTAGAAGCAATTTTCTACCTTCAACACTTCGCATATAAAAAAGCTTATTGCTGCCTAAATAGTTATGCCAATGTTTTTTAAAAACTAATGCCTTTTCCTTTTTATCACCAAAAATTTCTGGGACTGCGTAGAAGTTTTCAATATCAAATTTTCTTCTAAACACATTTGTTTTTATTATTAAATACCTTGGCGAATCTATAGGTTGTAAAAGTTCGCTCAACGCTCTAGAAAATTGAGTGTTTTCCAAAGCATTAGCACCAACCAAATTACAAACCACATCTCCTTTACCTAGCTTATAAGAATGTACAGAAATAGCACTTTTTTTAGTGGTTAAATAACCCAATTCCTCTAAACTATCAAGAATAGTGAGTCCCATTTTTCTAATTTTTTTATAGAGGTAGCCATGACGGAAATATAATTTTACAGCTTTAATTAATTTATAACCAAATCGAATTGCAAAAGCTGCTAAAAGTGCATAAACAAAATAGAGTACGCCTTTATTAAGAAGAAGACTAAAGCTTTGTAAAACAAACTCTACATAAAAGAGCATAAAGCCTAAAAACAACTCTGCTACAAAAAACCGAAGCACATCAAAATAGTAAATTTGCTTTTGCTTTTTAAATGGAAATTCTCCATTGGCATATATTTTAACTTCCTTGGTTAACTTTGTACCACTACCAATAGCATTTTGCCATTTTTTAGAAATTAATGATCGTGCTGATGCCTGTTTTAACGTTTCAATATTTAAAGTTTCTACAGCATCTATAGCAATTTCTTCTGGTAAGTTTAAGCGGTCGAAACCATTAGAAATAAACGGAATTTTATTATTAGTAACACCTACAAAAGCTTCAAAACGTCGTTTTAAGCTATCTACTTCTCTACCTCCATCCAAATCTGTAGGATCCACACAAGCCAAATGCCAAATGTTCCCTGTTTTTTCTGGTGTATCTAAATCTTTACGTATAGCACGACCTCGCATTTGGTTAGACGACACAAAAGACCCAATAAAAGAGGCCAAAATTAAACTGTTAATAGATGGCGCATCCCAACCTTCGCCTAATAAAGATTTTGTACCAACGAGCACTTTAATTGTTCCGTTTTCAAAAAGTTTAGTAATGGTGTTTACTATCGTGTTTTTACCAGAACCTTTTGAATTAACTAATAAAAATGAAGCATCTGTTTGTAATGGAGAAAATGAAAAGTTTTCTGAAATTACAATAGCTTTAAAATGATTTAAAATTGAATGATGAATAATTACAATACTTCCAGAAAGCACTGCAAATTCTTCGGGATTTTTACAATAGTGTTTTACATATTGAAAAATAGGAATCACTCCAATTTTATTAATATCTGGTATAGTGTCTTCAGTACTATTTAAAAATTCTTTCCTAATATAATCTGTAAGAATGACACATCGTAATGCTTCTTTTAAACTGTTACGCTCTGCATTAACAATACTTACAATACTTTTTAATTTACTAGGACTGTTAGATAAAGATTTATACAATAAATCTTCGCCTACAAAATCTACTCTGTTTCTCTCGAATACATTAAGACGACGTAATTTTTTTTCCAGAATTAAAACATAATCTTCTTGCGCTATTAACTGCGCTCTATCGTTAACTATTAAATTCTGAAACAAAATACAAAGCCAATTTAAATCTAAATCTGGAAAACGAATAGTTTCCTTTTTTTCAAATCCTAAAACTTCTAATTTTTGAGGTTCAATTTCAAAACCACAAGCCTTTAAAAAAATTAAAATGGATGAGAAATATTGGGTATTCGCATACAAATCGTCCAAATGCCAATTTGGAGTTTTGTAAAAACGGTGTGTTTCTAAAAAAGAAATAAAAGTAGTATCTTTTAATAATTCATCTTTAAAATCGGCAATCTTACATCTATAGTCTACAATAAAATTAATCTCTAAATCTTCTGGTTTAGAGAAATACACAAAATCTTGATGTGGACATAAATCTGTCTCACGTACTAAATCTGGCACTGCAATTTCATCGTCTATTTCACCACACAATTTAAAATACTTTGTCAGTTCTGTTTTATCGCTATCGTAAGGTGGTGTTGCTGTTAACGCTACAACGTAAAACGAATTGTTGTTTTTTAAATCAAATAAGCAAGTCCACCAAGCATTTTTTAAATGGTGAGCTTCGTCTAAAACAAGTGTTTTAATATTATGCTTTTCAAAAAAAGCGAAATAGTTTTTTTTATCTTCAAAAGATTTATAAAAAGCATGTAACGATTGGTAAGTAGAGAATGTAATATCGCTAGGCTCTTTTATATTAAAAGAGTACGCTTTATAGTCTTTATTTTTAATAAAAAATGATTGTAATCTGTCTTCCCATTGATTTCTAATAGTTAGTGTTGGTGCAAGAACTAGCGTTTTTTTATCTAGTTTTCTAATAATTTCAATGCCTAAAATTGTTTTTCCAGATCCTGGAGGCGCAATAACATGAAAATGCTTATCTAAAATGTGCTGCTCAAACTGCTTTAAAAGTTTTGCTTGGTAACTTCTCCAAGGAAAATTAAATTCTAAACGATCAAACAACTTACGCAATATAAACTAGGTTTTAATGATTAACTTTGTACTTGATAAAAGTAGTAATTATCAAACAATTTTAAAGCTGTTTTATGTATCCAATTAAAAGAAATAGAAGATTAAGAACCAACGAAGCTATTAGAAGCCTAGTTCGCGAAACTGTAATCTCACCAAACGACTTTTTGGTGCCATTATTTATTGTTGAAGGTAAAGGCCTAAAGGAAGAAATAGCATCGATGCCCAATTATTTTCGTTTTAGTTTAGATTTATTAGAAGCTGAAGTAAAATCGCTTTGGAAATTAGGTTTGAAATCGGTTTTACTATTTGTAAAAGTACCAGATAATTTAAAAGATAATAAAGGCACTGAAGCTTTAAACCCAAACGGATTAATGCAACGTGCTATTAAAACGGTTAAAAATGTATGTCCAGATATGTTAGTGATGACAGATGTTGCACTAGATCCATATTCTTCTTTTGGGCATGATGGTATTATAGAAAATGGTATAATTGTTAACGATGATACTGTTGAAGTTCTTGCCGAAATGAGTTTGTCTCACGCGCTAGCTGGTGCTAATTTTGTAGCACCAAGCGACATGATGGATGGACGTATTTTAGCTATTCGTGAGACTTTAGAAGACGAAGGTTTTACAGATACTGGAATTATGAGTTACTCTGCTAAATACGCCTCTGCTTTTTATGGCCCTTTTCGCGATGCTTTAGACTCTGCTCCTACAGCTATTAAAGATGTGCCTAAGGACAAAAAAACATACCAAATGGATTATGCTAACCGTTTTGAAGCCTTACGCGAAACAGAAATGGATATCGATGAAGGTGCAGATATCGTGATGGTAAAACCAGGCTTATGCTATTTAGATATTGTAAGAGAAATTAAAAATGAAGTTGATGTTCCTGTTGCTGTTTATCAAGTTTCTGGAGAATACTCAATGCTTAAAGCTGCAGCCGAAAAAGGTTGGTTAGATCACGATGCTGTTATGATGGAGCAAATTACTGCTATTAAACGTGCTGGAGCAGATGTAATTGCTAGTTATTTTGCAAAAGACGTAGTAAAATTAATATCGTAAATTAGCCACAAATAAACTAAAAACAATCCATGGGATTACTAATATTTTACGGAGTTATATCCATCTTTTTTTCATTTTTGTGTTCTATTTTAGAAGCTGTGCTTTTAAGTGTTACACCAACATTTATAAATCTTAAAAAGAAAGAAGGCAAGAAGTATGCTACCGCTTTAGAGGTCTTAAAAAAAGACGTCGACAGACCTTTAATTGCAATTCTAACCTTAAACACAATCGCACACACAGTAGGTGCCATTTTAGTAGGTAAAGAAGCAGAAGGATTGTACGGAAATAGTGATGGTTACGGTGTATTTATTGTTTCGGCAGTAATGACAATTTTAATATTAGTCGCTTCAGAAATTATCCCAAAAACAATTGGTGCAACCTACTGGAAAAGCTTAACTAATTTTACAACTAAAGCCTTGAAAGTTTTAATTTTTCCTTTAAAATGGACCGGTTTATTGTGGTTAATGCAATTAACCACAAAGCTTATTGGTGGCAAAGGACATGGAAGCGTTTTAAGTCGTGAAGGCTTTTTAGTGATGGCAGATATGGCTCACGAAGAAGGTGTTTTTGTAGATAACGAAAGTAAAATTATAAAAAACCTACTAACCTTTAAAGACATCATGGCTAAAAGCATTATGACACCAAGAACGGTCATGAAAGCTGAAAGCGATACAACAACTGTAGAAGACTTTTTTAATAGAAACCTAAATCTTCGTTTTTCTAGAATTCCTGTGTATTCGGATAATGAAGACAATATAAAAGGCATTGTTTTAAAAGACGAAATTTTTAAAGAAATGGCATTAGGTAACGGTTCTAAGAAACTTATAGAGTTAAAAAGAGATATTATAATTGTAGATAGAAACTTGCCAATTCCAACCTTGTTTGAGCAACTTATAGAAACTAAAAAACATATGGCTTTGGTGGTCGATGAATATGGAACAGCTAGCGGTTTAGTAACTATGGAAGACGTTATAGAAACCTTACTTGGTCTTGAAATTATGGACGAAAGCGATAATGTTAGTGACTTACAACATCAGGCAAGAAAAAATTGGGAAGCACGCGCAAAAAAACTAGGTATCATAGAAAATATTGAGGATAAGCAATAATGGAAGAAACCTGCTATATCAACTCACCTTTGGGCATTACCAAAATTGTTGGTGATCAGGATGGTATTGCTTCGGTTTCGGTATTAAACTCAAGCGAAAAACCTTCAGATATTATACCAGAAGTTCTCGAAGATTGTGTGCTTCAGCTTAACGAATATTTTGAAGGAAAGCGCAAGCAATTCAGCTTAAAACTAAATCCCAAAGGCACAGCATTTCAAGAACGTGTTTGGAATGCGTTACTCTCTATTTCTTACGGTAAAACAACTTCATATTTACAGCTCTCAAAACAATTAGGAGTCGTAAAAGCCATTCGTGCAGTTGCTAATGCTAATGGTAAAAACCCACTTTGGGTTATAGTTCCATGCCATCGAGTTATTGGTAGTGATGGTAGTTTAACTGGTTATGCTGGTGGTTTACACCGTAAAAAATGGCTTTTGGAACACGAAAGTCCATATAAACAGCTGCGTTTATTTTAAATTAATTTCTGTAAAAAAATCTCATTCTTACATCATTTTATTTTCCTATATTTAGTTTTCAAATTAAATAAATGAAATTTTTAAAAAAAATATTTAAAGTATTAATCGTTATTTTCGGTTTACTAATTGCCATACTTTACATCACAGATACAAATTATTTAATAAAAGCTGTGCGAACCGTTTATATGCAAGGTCATACTACTGCATTTCTAGACGATTATAAAAAATTTGATAATAGAACAATAGAAATTGGTACACCTCAACCATGGCCAAACCACGAAAATTATAATTCTGCTAAAGAAACTAAAGCGCTAAACGAAGCTAACAAAGCTTTTGGGACTGTTGCTTATGTTATTATTAAAAACGATAGTATTTGGTTCGAAAACTATTACGATGGTTATAATGAAAACTCTAAATCAAATTCGTTTTCTATGGCAAAAAGTTATGTATCTGGTTTAATGGGAAAGGCTATAATGGACGGTTATATAAAAAGTGAAGATCAGCCTGTTTGCGATTTTCTACCAGCTTTTTGCGATGGAAAAGCAGCAAAAATGACGGTTGGTAATTTATCGACCATGAGCTCTGGAACCAATTGGGACGAAGCTTATTATTCACCACTATCAATCACAACACGTGCTTATTTTGATGATGATTTAGCCAAAGTAATGAATGGCTTAAAAGTAGTAAACGAACCAGGAAAAGCCTTTAAATACGCAAGTGGAGATACACAAATGTTAGCGATGGTTATTGAAAAAGCCACAGGTAAAAAACTTTACGATTATTTCGAAGAAAGCTTCTGGAAGCCTTTAGGTAGCGAAAACCAAACACTTTGGCAAGTAGATAGCGATGCTCACGATTTAGTAAAAGCCTATTGCTGTATTGCTAGTAATGCAAAAGATTTTGCGCGTTTTGGCAAACTATACAAAGACAATGGAAAATGGAATGGTAAGCAAGTTTTAGATTCTGCCTTTGTAGCAAAATCTTTAACACCAAAATTTGATCCTGTTTATGGTTACGGTTGGTGGTTAAAAAAACACAATGGGAAAGATTTTAAAATGATGCGTGGACATCTTGGTCAATACGTAATCGTGCAACCAGAAGATAATGTTATTATCGTGCGTTTAGGTCACCAAAAATCGCCAGATGCTGGCATTGGATTTTATACAAATGATATATCAATTTATATTGATGAAGCTTATAAGATGATGAATAACTAATTTATGATATCTAAACTCAACCTAGAAAACATCTTATTCTTAGACATTGAAACTGTTCCAGAAACGCATCATTTCAATGAACTCGATTCAACCAAACAAGAACTTTGGGAAGCTAAATCGCGTTACCAAAGAAAAGAAGAGTTTTCTGCTGAGGAGTTTTACGATCGCGCAGGAATCTGGGCTGAGTTTGGAAAAATTATTTGTATTTCGGTTGGTTATTTTACAAATCAAGGTGAGACACGTTTATTTAGAACTACTTCTTTTCATGGTGAAGAGTCAACGCTTTTAAGAGAATTTAAAAACTTATTAATTTCTCACTTTAGCCAAGCCAAACATTTATTGTGCGCTCATAATGGTAAGGAATTCGATTTCCCTTACATAGCAAGACGCATGATTATTAATAATATAGAATTACCATACAAACTTAATCTCTTTGGTAAAAAACCTTGGGAAGTACCACATTTAGATACTTTAGAATTGTGGAAATTTGGTGACTATAAAACATATACTTCGCTTAAATTAATGACTAACGTTCTGGGCATTCCATCTCCAAAAGATGATATTGATGGTAGTGAAGTTTACAAAACCTATTATGAAAACAATGATATTGATCGCATTATAATCTATTGTGAGAAGGACACCATTGCTGTAGCACAAATTTTCTTGAGATTACGTGGTGAAAATATTTTAGAAGACGATGAAATTATACATGTGTGATGAATAACAATTAATTTGGTGTAAAAAAATGAGTAGTAATACCTTGTTTTTTGACTTTTTCTAGTAAAAATTTTTGTGTATCTGTAATTATTCATAATCCTGTAATGTTAGCAACAACAAGCCTATCGAATATTTTTTCGCCAAAATATCTCCGATTAAGCTTGTAAACAAACTCATTTAAATATAATTGCCTACAAAATTACGTTTCGCATTGCTAATAGCTATATGTACCCATTTTAAGGTTTCTTTAGTTGTGGTCTCACTAGATTTTTCGTTCATATGTATTTCTACATAGTCTGCAATGTTTATATAGGATGTGCTTTTGTCAGTAAAAACAATTGTTTTCTCCTTGTCAATTGCATTTTCAAAGACTATATCAGTTCCATCAGCTTTATAATCTTCTAGCA
>NZ_JALZVX010000130.1 GCF_023299985.1 Lacinutrix sp.
TTCGAAACCTAAAAATTTTAAAATGCTTAAATTTACTGAAGGATGAAAACGCAAACCTCCTTTATATGGTCCTATTGCAGAATTAAATTCTACTCTAAACGCTCTGTTTACTTGTGTGTCTCCTTTGTCGTCTATCCAAGCTACTCTAAATATTATAGTACGCTCTGGTTCTACCATACGCTCTAATAACATTTTTCCTTGATATTTTGGATTTTCTTCAATAAAAGGGATTACAGTTTCAGCAACCTCATGTACGGCTTGTAAAAATTCAGGCTCATGCCCATTTTTTTCTTTAACTAATTCTAAAAATTCTTGAATTTTGTTTTCCATTAAACTGGTTAATTATGTTTTTAATAAAATATTTCCTCAATTGTTACTACAAATATACATTATCTTTAAAAAAGATGTTTATTTTTTTTCTATTTCGCAACCATTTATTTTAATATTTAGTTTAAGCATAAAATTATTGCGATGCATTTTGTCTATAAAATTTGTTTGTTTATCGGGTTTTTATATATTTGTTAATTAAACGATTCTAATTATCAGACATAAATATGCTTAATTCAAAACATTTAGCCAAGCTAATTATCGTACTACTAACAGCTCAAATTTCTTTTGCGCAGTTAGGGTTTTCTCATGAAATAGGTGTTATAGCTGGTCCTGTTGCCTTTAAATCTGACTTTGGTTTAAGAAGTGAATTCGAAACCAATGCAGGAAATACAGGATTTGGTATTGGAATAGTACACTATATAAACTTTGCTTATCAAGCAGATTGTAATTGTTATACTACAGATAATTATTTTAATGACCATTTTAAGTTAAGAACAGAAATATCTTATAATAAAACAAAACTTGAACATTTTGGAGAGTTTGTAGATCCGTCTAGAACAGGTGTTGGTGCGCAACAATTAAGAGGACATAAAGGTGAAGCTAATAATTTTGATATTGGAATGCAAATTGAATATTTTCCTTTAAGTATTCGTTCTTTCCAAGCTTTCTCATATAAACTAGCTCCTTTTGTAAGTTTTGGTGCTCACTATGTGTCTTTTAATCCTGAAGTTAGTTCTACATTTACTCCTCCACCTGGTACTAATACTTTTTATTCACCATGGTTTGTAACTCCAGACTCTGAACCTATAGATGTAAGTGGCGGAAATACTTGGTCTGTAGTTACTAGTATTGGTGCACGCTATAAATTAACAACGTCTTCAGATTTAATGATAGATCTTAGAGGTCAATATTATTTTAATGATTTAGTAGATGGTTTAGATCACGAATTAGTGTACAATAAAAATGATGATTGGTTAGTATGGTTAAATTTCGGATACATTTATTACTTAGACTAATCTAAAACAAATCATAACAAAAAAGCTCAAGTTTATTGCTTGAGCTTTTTTGTTATTATAAAAACAAGTACTATCCCAAAGCTTGTTTTAAATCGTTAATTAAATCTTCTTCATCCTCAATACCAACACTTAAGCGTATTAAAGAATCTACAACACCTGTTTTTTCTCGTTCAGCTTTTGGTATGCTTGCATGTGTCATGCTTGCAGGATGCCCTGCTAAAGATTCTACACCACCAAGAGATTCTGCTAGTGTAAAAATCCTTAATTTCTCTAGTAATTTTATGGATTCAGAATAGTCATTTCCTTTTGTACTAAACGAAATCATGCCTCCAAAGTCTTTCATCTGTGTTTTTGCTATAGTATGGTTTGGATGGTTTTTAAAACCTGGCCAATACACATTTTCTACTTTTGGATGCGAAGCTAAATAGGTTGCAACAGCTTTAGCGTTTTCGCAGTGACGTTGCATTCTAACGTGTAGTGTTTTAATTCCGCGAAGCGCTAAAAAAGAATCTTGAGGACCACAAATTGCACCACTCGCATTTTGAATAAAGTATAACTTTTTTGCTAAATCTTTATCCTTAACAATTAGAGCTCCCATAACCAAATCGCTATGTCCACCAATATATTTAGTAGCAGAATGCATAACTATATCTGCACCTAAATCTAGAGGTTGCTGTAAATATGGCGTTGCAAACGTATTATCGACTGCCAAAAGCACATTATGCTTTTTTGCAATTGCAGCAGTTGCTTTAATGTCTATAATATTAAGCATTGGGTTTGTAGGTGTTTCTACCCAAATAAGCTTGGTATTATGGTTTACAAAGTTTTCAATATTTGCAGCATTTTCCATACCTACAAAATGAAATTTTATACCAAAACCTTCAAAAATAGAGGTAAATAACCGATAGGTGCCACCATATAGATCGTTAGTAGAAATCACCTCATCTCCTGGTTTTAAAAGTTTTATAACAGCATCTATAGCTGCTAAACCAGAACCAAAAGCCAAACCAAATTCACCATTTTCTATACTTGCAAAAGCATTCTCTAAGGCTTGACGTGTTGGGTTGTGCGTTCTTGAATACTCGAAACCTTTATGTCCACCAGGAGTTGTTTGTACGTAAGTAGTAGTTTGATATATTGGTGGTATTACAGCACCATATGCTAAATCGGGATGCTGTTTACCATGAATGGTTTTTGTATTAAATTTCATAAAAATAACTTTCAGTTTTTTTGATTACAACAAAAATAGCCTTTAATTCGTTGTATCAAAATTGTATAAAAATCTTTAATCAATGTTTAACAATTCATCTTTCAGATTAATAAAAATTTTTAGTTTCATTATTATTATGGCTTTCATTTTTTCTTGTGAAGATGAAACTACCATCAATTTCTCTGAAACTTCCATTATAGATGAAGATGAAACTACTGTAGAAATAAATATTCCAAAAGCTGAAGGTAAAACTGAAGCTGCAAAAAAAATTAACGCCACACTTTCTCTTTTTGTAAATAGCGCACTAAATATTGGAGTGGATTCTAATACTAAAACTAACGCAGAAGAAAGTATTGAAGGTTTTAAAAAAGCGTATAAAGATTTTAAAACACAAATAGGAAAGACGTTATATACCAATTTACCGCCTTGGGAAGTCTTAATTGATGGCGAGGTTATTTACAAAAGCAAAACTTTAACTTCTATAGCTATGAACTCTAGTATTAATACTGGTGGAGCTCAAAGTGTTTTAACCTTTAAATTCTATAATTTTGATTCTAAAACAGGAAAAGAATTAAAAACTAAAGACTTATTAAACGATGTTTCTGCTTTTACAGATTTAGCTAAAAAATATTATGATAAAGAGTTGCTTTCTGCAAAAAACGAACGTATTAAAGCCTTCGAAACAGATATCTTTGCATTACCTGAAAATTTAGGCTTTAGCGAAAATGGAGTTATTGTCTTTTACGAAACCTTTAATTCTGCTACTAATAATGTAATAGAATTTACAATTTCTTATACCGTTGCAAACGACTATTTAAACTTTTAAAGCGCGTAGTAAAGCTAAAATATAGCCATTATGTATGCCTTCATGTATAAGCGCAAATTGTATAGCTTGACTTACATTTGTTAACGTATTACCTGTGGTAGATAAAGTATATTCGTTAAATGTAGTAAATGTTTTAGAGCCAAAATCTGCTTGTGTTTGCGCGATAGTACTAAATGCTAATGCTTTTAATTCATCTACTTCTGCTTGCGTTGCTTTACCATCTGGTTGCGTTCCTTTTTTATATTTTTCAATTAGTGTTTCACTTACATTAGGTTTTAAACCAGAGAGCTTATAAACTAGAATTTGCTCTGTTACAATACTATGGCCAATATTCCAGATAATATTATTATTAAACCCGTTTGGTATAGCGTTTAATTGCTCTAAAGACAATTCTTCTAAATATGCTTTAAAAAAGCCTCTTGTTTTTACAAAAACATCGAAAGTGAAATCCATAATTTAAATTTTTTAACAAATGTAAAAACTTTAAGCTAGTTCATTAGTAGAATCTGTTTTAAATGAATTTAATTTGCAGAGTTAAATCTAGATTTCCGTTTTCACGGAAACGAATTAAAAGTAATTTGATGAGCGATAAAGTATATTACCTAAAATCTTGCAGTACGTGTATTCGTATTTTAAAGGAACTTGATTTACCTTCAAGCGTAGTGCTTCAAAATATTAAAATCGAAGCTATTACTGAAGCTCAAATTGATGAAATGCAAAATCTTTCTGGAAGCTACGAAGCGCTATTCAGTAAAAGAGCGACACTTTATAAGCAACGTGATTTAAAAAACAAGGATTTAACAGAGACTGACTACAAAAATCTAATTTTAGAGCACTATACTTTTTTAAGTAGACCTGTTTTTATTTTAAATAACAAAATTTATATTGGCAACTCTAAAGCTAATGTTGAAGCAGTTAAAAATGCATTATAATGAAAACTAAATATTGGGCATTTATAGCCGCATTTCTTGTGCAATTACTGTATGGTTTAAACTTTACTTTTGCTAAAGATGTTCTCGCTGGCGCGTTTTTAAAACCTTCTGGTTTTATTGTTATTAGAGTTGCTGGAGCAACTGCCTTATTTTGGTTGTTTAGTTTTATGGGTCCAAAAGAAAAAATAGACAGAAAAGATTACCTTACTTTTTTCTATGCTGCTATTTTTGGAGTTGCACTTAATATGCTATTGTTCTTTAAAGGCTTGTCTTTTACTTCTCCTATTCATGCTTCTGTAATTATGATTACTGCTCCTATAATCGTATTAATACTATCTGCTATTTATTTAAAAGAGCGCGTAACAGGTTTAAAGATATTTGGAGTTGTTTTAGGCTTTTTAGGCGCAGTTGTACTTAGTGTTTATGGACGTTCAAATTTAAGTGGTGACAATATACTTTTAGGTAATGCACTTGTGTTTATTAATGCAGTTTCGTACAGTATCTACATTATTATTGTAAAAAAACTAACCGAAAAATACCATCCGTTTACCTTTATTAAATGGCTCTTTTTGTTTGGATTAATTTTAGTTATTCCTTTTGGCTATAATGATTTATTGCAAATAGATATAAATACTTTTACACCTTATATCTATTTCTCTGTTATTTTTGTGGTGGTTGGTGCAACGTTTGGTACTTATTTACTAAATCCATTAGCACTCAAACACTTAAAAGCATCTACTGTAAGTGCTTTTATATATGTACAACCTGTAATCGCTGGAATATTTGCAATAATTATGGGTAGTGATAGTTTAACTTCTGTTAAATTAATAGCTTCCGCTTTAATATTTGCTGGTGTGTATTTGGTAACTAAAAAGCCTAAAGCAAAATTAAAGGC
>NZ_JALZVX010000131.1 GCF_023299985.1 Lacinutrix sp.
AGTTCAGTTTTCTAAGATTACATTTAAGCATCCTTCAATATTATAAGATAATTACTTTAAATATTAAAATAGTTAACATTAACGAAGTGTTTTAAAAATGCACCCTGAATTTCATAAAAATGATTCAGGGTGTTTTATTCTCACTCAAATACCCATCAAAAACATAACCTAATTTCCCATTGTTATAGCGTATTTTACACCAACGTCCAATAATGGTTTTGTTGTTAGCTTCCTTTAAAGTAAAATCTATTTTAGATCTCGCAATTATACTCACTTCAGTATTATACTCTAGCTTTTCTAAGCGCTCTGTAAAACCAGGTTTACTTCTAACAGATAATCCATTTTTAGCTGTTACATAAGTATTATAGCCAGTTGTAATATCTATAATAAATTGTCCGTTTTTAAAGTCGTAAACTTCATCTATGTTATAGAATACATTTGTTTTTCCTTCTTGATCGTCTTTATTTACATTATAAAATGTTTCGCTCCCAATTTTATTAATAATTAGTCTATTATTAAAACCAGTTTTAGAATTTGGGATGTTAAATCTTTCATCTGCCATATAACCACGAGAATAGTCGCTTTCTGTATTTCCGCCTTCGCTATCTGTAAACAATTCATTTATTAAAGTATTATTTTTTGTGTAGCCAAAAAGCATATTACTGTAAGCGTAACCATCCCAAGTTTCGCCTAAACCATTATTGGTTATTTCTACTAGTTCTTCAACATTATCAATAGAAATATCTGTGTAGGTTGCTTTAATTTCATTTACAGTATATAGCGTTTCAATATAATTATCATGCCTTTCAAGAATATTAGAATCTACTACAATTCCATCCTTTTTTAATAGAGATTTGTAAACACTTGTTCTCCAATTGTGTTTCGTTTCTACAATACTATAAGCATAACTGGGATTCTTTTTAAAAGTATGAGAATAAATTTGCTTTGTAACAGGAAATGCTTTTTGTTCTTTTAAAATACCATCTCCTAAAACTTCAAGCGTTTTGGTGGTGTTTGAAAACGCTGTATTGCTAATTTTATTTATAATTTTACTACTATAAACTATTGAGGTATCTTTTACTGTTAGCGTATTTTCTACATTTTGGTCTGGATTAAAAACAATATCTTCTTCAAGCTTTAAAAGCTTTCTATTACTTTGTCCAACAAGTAAATCGTAAGTTGAACCATTGGCTAACTTAAAGGTTAATAGACCAATTTCGGTTTTAATATTTGGTAAAACAACAGATTTTAATGACTTGAAATCTTGCTTTAAAATAACTTCAGGATTGCATTGCTGAAAGAGTTTGTTAAACCTAATTTGGTCTATTACTTTTTCCTTATAAACAAGATGTAAACTTAAAGAGCAGTAGTTGTTTTTGTGATTAATTCTAGAAATAGTGAGTTCTAAACTGTCCTCGGTTTTAAACTTAAAATCTATCATGCCTTCAATTGGTACAAACTGATTTTCTTTATTAACTGAGCCTATAAAACCTTTTGGTTTCCTTTCATTTTTACAAGATGAAAAAACAAATAAAACAAGAATAAGTGTTATTAAAAGGTCCTTCATTTTATTTATATATTTTCTCTTTCTTTAATTCACCAGTTTCAGAATAAATTTTCCAAACACCAATTTTCTTAAAAGACTCTATCTTCCCTTCTTTCTTTAAGTAATTTAAACAAAGTTTATTAGAAAATGTATACTGTTTTTTATAGCCAAATAACACTGTGTTTTTATAAGTGTTAGCCATAAAATCTTCTAGATTATTAGTATTTATATCAATTGTATTAAATACAGAATCCTCAATTAAATTGCCTTTACTATCATAGTATTTATAAGACAAATAATTACCGAAATTATCAAACTTAGAATTTGTAATTATATTTCCTTTTTTATCATATTGAATATAGCCACCAGATAAAAACTCATAAACATAATCTTTATATTTATAGACTAATTTTGTTCCAGAATCCTTTTTTAAACCATTACTAAACTTAGTATCAATAGTAATAGTATCTACTAAAATAAAATTATTGGTAAATTCAATATAAGATTTGGTATGTTGTGCATTTAAAGCTGTGACAGACACTATAAATAGAACAAGTAATAAAAAGTGCTTCATTTGATCTTATGTTATTAAAATAATATCGAAAATTAATCATAATAGTTGAGCATATAAAATTAACTATTTAATAAGAATGCTATTGAAAGCAACTCAATATTTTTCAATACTTTTGTTAAAACAAATTTCGACCATAATAAATTAAGATTTCCGTTTTCACGGAAACAAAAAATACTTTTTTGATGAAAAACACAGCATTAACAGCAACACACGAAGCACTAAGTGCTAAAATGGTACCATTTGCAGGCTACAACATGCCAGTACAATACGATGGTGTAAACATAGAACACGAAGCAGTAAGAAAAGATTGTGGTGTTTTTGATGTATCGCATATGGGAGAATTTTTAATCGAAGGTCCTAATGCCTTAGCTTTAATACAAAAAGTATCTAGTAATGATGCTTCAAAATTAACCGTTGGAAAAGCGCAGTATTCTTGTTTACCTAATGATGATGGTGGTATTGTAGATGATTTAATTATCTACAAACTAAAAGAAGAAAGCTACTTATTGGTTGTTAACGCTAGTAATATTGAAAAAGATTGGAACTGGATATCTTCTAAAAACGAAGTTGCTGCAAAGATGCGTGATTTAAGTGAAGATTATTCACTTTTAGCCATTCAAGGTCCAAATGCCGTTGAAAAAATGCAAGCATTAACCAGCCACGATTTATCTGAAATTAAATTCTACAACTTTGTTGTTGGTGATTTTGCAGGTATCGAACATGTTATAATTAGTGCAACTGGTTACACTGGAAGTGGTGGATTTGAAATCTATTGTAAAAACAGTGAGGTAAAACAAATTTGGGATAAAGTAACTCAAGCTGGAGCAAAGCCAATTGGCCTAGCTGCTAGAGACACATTACGTCTTGAAATGGGTTATTGCCTTTACGGAAACGATATAAACGATACCACTTCTCCACTTGAAGCTGGTTTAGGTTGGATTACAAAATTTACTAAAGACTTTACAAACAGTGAGGCTTTAGAAGACCAAAAACGTAAAGGTGTTGACCGTAAGTTAATTGCTTTCGAACTTGACGATCGTGGTATTCCAAGACAAGGTTATGATATTGTTGATGGTCAAGGTAAAAAAATAGGTGAAGTAACTTCTGGTACCATGAGCCCAATGTTAGGAAAAGGTATTGGTTTAGGGTACGTGCCAATGGTTTTTACAGATGTTAATAGTAAAATTAATATTCAAATACGTAAAAATGTAGTGCCAGCAACTGTTGTTAAATTACCTTTTTATAAAGGATAAATAGTTTTAAATTAATTACAATGTCAGTTTGAGCCTGTCGAAAACTAATCTTTAATAACTATAAAGACAAAAGACTTCGACAAGCTCTGTCTGACATTTTACATTTTTAAGACGGTTAGTTTAATTAATGAAGCAAGACATAGACAAAAAACATAGAATCTTAGTTTTAGGAGCTAGTGGCTTTATTGGCGAAGCCATATATAAAGAGCTCTGCTCCTATTTTAGAACCTACGGAACCTACAGAACAGACAATTATAATTTTGATAAGAATCAGCATTATTTTCAATATAATGTAGAGGAAGACGATATTTTCGAAATCCTAGAGATTGTAAAACCTACAGTTATTGTATCTGCACTTCGTGGTAATTTTTCGGCTCAAGTAATTGCACATGCACATATTTGCGAATATGTAATTGCAAATAATGCAAAGCTTTTATTTTTATCTTCTGCTAATGTTTTTGATGCTTACAGTAAGTTTCCAAGCTACGAACAGGACAAAACATTAAGCCATAGTATGTATGGTCATTTTAAAATTAAAATAGAAAATATCTTATTACGTATGCCTAAAAAGCAAATAGTAATAATAAGATTACCAATGGTTTTTGGAGCACAATCTCCAAGAATTAAAGAAATTAAAGCTTTTTTAAAAGAAGGAATACCAATTGAGGTGTTTCCTAATTTAATAATGAATGTTACTACAGACGCTAAGGTTACACAGCAAATTCATTATATAATTAATCGTAATAAATCTGGAGTTTTTCATTTAGGAAGTAATGATTTAGTGCATCATGACGATTTTATAAAAGAAATTATAGAAACCTTAGGTGATTTTAAACCACTGTTTAAAAATGTGTACACTACAAACGAAGATCGTTATCTCGCAGTATTATCTAAACACAATAAATTACCAAAACATTTACAACTAGAAAGCGATACTATTTTTAAAGAATTAGAAGTTTAATTTTAAATAAAGTAAGCTAATCTCTTAAATCCATTTTAGTATTCTTATTTTTATACTATTCTGAAACGAGCATGTTAAAAAGTTTGTCGCTAAACGGAAAAATTAATAGCGAACAGCATGTAACCATTAAAAAATAATATAAAAACTCATGAATATAAACTTATTATCTTGCGATGCGCAAAGACCAGATAAAAGAGCAATAGCAAAATGTATAGCAGAGATTTCTAATGTTGGAGATTCTTTAGCTAATGAATTTACAGAAATTCTTTTAGAAGGAGATCCTGTAGATATTGAAATTGCAGATAAAAACTCTGGTTCTGCTTTGAGAGCGTTACGAAAACTTGATATTGATTATGAAATTGTAGAGTAAAAAAAATAAAACCATGACTAAACTTACAGAAAAAGAAATAGAAAAGCATTTAGCAAAATTACCAGAATGGGACTATGCAGAAAATGCTATACATACAGAATACGAATTCAATAATTTTAAAGATTGTTTTAGTGCTATGAGCAGGATTGCTTTTGAGTGCGAAGCGCTAAACCATCATCCAGATTGGTCTAACACTTATAATGTGTTAAATATTAAATTATCGACTCACGATGCTGGAGGTGTTACTTTAAAAGATATAAAATTAGCACTTGCAATTGAAGGTATTGTAGAAGAAGAAGAATAGTTAAAATAGGCATAACTAGGATTATACTTACTTTTTTTTGTATTTTACAATCGCATTTATAAGCCCTAGATGATTAGAATACTACTATTTTCCCTCTTTTTCTTTGTTTCATATTTTGGTTTCGGCCAAAAAGACACGTTGTTTTGTAAACAAGTTACTGCACTTAAATCTGTAATAGAAACCAATCATTTTTATCCTAAAACACTAAACGACAGTACATCTAAGTCTATTTACAAACTATTTATTAAAGCATTAGATACTGATAAAGATTACTTTTTAAAAAGTGACATTAGTAATTTTAATACAGACGCATTACTATTCGATAACTACATCGAAGAAGCTAATTGTGAGTTTATAGACAAATATATTTCGGTTTTAAAACAGAAAATTGAACTAAGCATCTCTAAACTTGAAACCCTAAAAACAAAATCTTTAGATTATTCTGGAACAGTAACACTACAACATACTCCAGAAAAATTTTATACTTATTATAAAGATGAAGCTGCTTTAGAGAAAGGACTTAGAAAGCGTATTAGTTATCGCATAATTGTAAAATTAATAGACGAAAACACAGATATTGCTATAATAAAAAGCAACTTTACTACTCTAGAAAAAGAGGCAAAACAAATAGTTATAGAAAATGAAATTTGTCTTTTAAATGAGCTAATTAATAAAGATGGTGGTATTTCTAGAGTTGTAAAATCGGCTTTTTTAAATGCTTATGTAAAAGTTAACGATCCTAATTCTACATTTTTTAATTCTACTGAAAAATTAACCTACCAAAACAGACTCTCTAAAAACCAAATGTCTTTTGGTATTATTACAAGTAAAAACGATAATGGAGAAATTGCTATTGCACAAGTAATTCCTGGAAGTGCAGCTTTCGATAATGGTAAATTTGAAAAAGACGACATTATACAATCCATTTCTAATGGTCAATCTGTATTTACAATACATTGCGTATCTAATGGAGAAATTGAGTTGTACTTAAATAAAGAGGAACATAAAACACTTACTTTTTCTATTAAAAAGAAAAACGGAATGCTTCTAGACATTAAGCTTACAAAAAGTAATATTAAGGTAGAAGATAATGCTATTAGAGGTTACATTATTAAAGACCAATCTAATTACGGTTATATAAAAATACCAAGCTTTTATACCAATTCTGAATCTTTAAATGGTCGTGGACTCACAGCAGATATTGCTAAAGAATTATACAAGCTTCAAAAAGAAAACATCCAAGGTCTTATTATAGATTTACGTTTTAATGGTGGTGGCTCTTTGCAGGAAGCTATTGAGCTTTCTGGTATGTTTATAGATCGTGGACCTGTTTCTATTATACAGTCTAAAGAAGGAGAAAACTATACTATTAGAGACAATAAACGTGGAAGTTTTTACAGTAAACCAATGGTTATTTTGGTTAACGATTATAGTGCATCTGCATCAGAGTTTTTTTCTGCTGCAATGCAAGATTACAATCGCGCAATTATTGTAGGTGCAACAACTTATGGGAAATCTAGTGCGCAAACTATTTTACCTTTATATAAGGATAAAAACTTAGGTTTTACAAAGTTAACTATTGAAGCTTTTTATCGTGTAACCGGTAAAAGTCACCAAGCTATAGGTGTTATTCCAGATATTAAATTACCTTCTCTATACAATAAGTTTGCAACTGCCGAAAGTAATAAACCACACGCATTACCAAACACATCAACAAACGTTACTTTAAAACATTTACCATTTCCAGAATTAAACAGAAAAGCTATTAGTGCTAAAAGTAAAGCACGTGTTGTAAACGATAAAAGCTTTAAAAAAGTTTTAGAAATTAATAAGGCATTTTATAACCTTGTGTACAAAAAAGGAGAAAAATACAAACTAACTTTAGAGAGTGTTTCCGAAGAAAAAAAACGTAGAACAGCAACATTAGACTTTATCTTTAATGATAATGAACAGGAACCTTTACTCTTAAAAATAACAAATACAATCTCTACAACAGAACTTTTAGAATACAACACAGAAGATAAAGATCATAACAATAGTATTATAAAATCACTTGCTCAAGATATTTATATAAATGAAGCGCAACAGGTTTTAAAAGATTTAACAACCTCTAACTAAATAATTAATGAAACCCTTAATTAAATTAATTTTCGCATCCTTTTTTCTTTTTTCAATTTTTACTAGTGCACAAAGTTTCGATTCTGCTGTAGAATACATTGAGTTTATAGGTAAAGAACAAGAAACAGTCACTAAAAACACTTGGAAATACACAAAAGCAGTTGCGCATAGTAAAAGTGATAAAAGCATTACTAAAAAAAGACAGCTACTAATAAAAACTGTAGAACGTACCATTGCTAAAATTGAAAAAGCAAATGGTTTTGATGGTGAAATACATAAAAATAACGTACTTAAACACATGCGTTTAAATGAGAGTTTACTTAAAGAAGAATATGCAGATATTATAGATATGAAAGCTGTTGCAGAGCAATCTTACGATTTAATGGAAGCCTATATTTTAGCTCAAGAATTGGCAGATGAGAAAATGACAGAATCTCAACTAGAATACGAAAAAAACTTTCACGCTTACGCTGAAAAACATAAAATAAGTATTGTAGAAAGTGAAAACGATTTAGGAAAAAAAATGGCAATATCTAACAAGGTTTTTGACCATACTAATACACTTTATCTTATTTTTTTTAAAGTCTATATTAACGAAATCTATTTATGGGAAGCTGTAGAAAAAAGTGATGTTAGTGGCATTCAACAAAATGCAAATGCATTAAATCAAGCTGCTAAAGATGGTTTAGAAATTTTAAAAACTGTAAAACCATATAAAACAGACAAAAGTCTAAGTTTATCGTATAAAGCTGCCTTCGAATTTTTTATAACCGAATCTGAAAAACAAATTCCTGTAATAGCAGATTTTTTAATATTAAAAGAAGATTTTGAAACCATAAAAAACACAATAGAAAAAACACCAGAAAATAAACGTACAAAACCACAAGTAGATGCTTACAATAAAAAAATTAAAGATATTAATAAAGCAGGAAATACATACAACAAAGTAAACACTACTCTAAATAATAATAGACAAAAAATATTATTAAAAGTTGAAGAATCTAAGTCTAAGTTTTTATCAAGACATGTACCAAAAGATTAAGTATAATTATATAGTAAAGATTTTTGTAGCCAAACATTTTTTATAAATTTGTGAAACTATTAATTATAAAAAATAACATTGAAAATTTTCTTCTTTATAGTAACAAGTTCAGTAGAATAAGAAAATTATAAAACATAAAATATGGGAAGAGCTTTTGAGTTCCGTAAAGCAAGAAAGATGAAACGTTGGTCTGCCATGAGTAAAGCATTTACTCGTATTGGCAAAGACATTGTAATGGCTGTAAAAGAAGGCGGTCCAGATCCAGATAGTAATTCTCGTTTAAGAGCAGTAATACAAAATGCAAAGGCAGTAAATATGCCTAAAGACAATGTAGAACGTGCTATTAAAAAAGCTAGTGAAAAAGACCAAGGTGATTTTAAAGAAGTTCTTTTTGAAGGTTATGCACCTCATGGTATTGCCATTTTAGTAGAAACTGCAACAGATAATAATAATAGAACAGTAGCTAATGTAAGAAGCTATTTTACTAAATGTGATGGTAGTTTAGGTACTTCTGGTTCTGTTGTGTTTATGTTCGATCACACGTGTAACTTTAGAATTCCAGCTGGAGAGCTAGACTTAGAAGAGCTTGAGCTTGAGCTTATTGATTATGGAGTAGAAGAAATTTTTGAAGATACAGATACAGATGAAAACGCTGAAGATCAAAATTTTATACTCATTTATGCTCCTTTTGAAAGTTTTGGAAAAATACAATCGTATTTAGAAGAAAATAAATTAGAAATTATTTCTTCTGGTTTTGAGCGTATTCCTCAGGTATTAAAAAAACTAACACCAGAACAAGTTACTGATGTAGAGAAACTTCTTGAAAAAATTGAAGAAGATGATGATGTTCAGAATGTTTACCATACTATGGAGGAATAGTAGATACAGATACTATTTATAAGACACTTCTTTCGATTAAAACTAATATTACTAAAAAAGTAAAAAGCTACTTTACACTTAGGTTAGTAGCTTTTAAAGCTTGTAGTATGTAAATGTTTCTTTTTATTGACTTAGGAGAAGTTTACTTTATGTTTCATCTGCATACTACAAATAAAGTATTTCGATTATTATACCAAACACATTAATAATTTAATAAAACCGAAAAGCTTTTTATAAAATAATAATTAATTAAAAGCAACTTAAACTAATTCTTATATATTATGAGAATTCTGGCTTTTTACCAATAACTCCATTAAAAAAACCTCGCATAAACTTAAAATCTTCTTCCATATTATCTGTAGGATAAAATGGCTCTGAAATCACGTTTTTTTTATTCTTAAAATCTAAAGTAAACATAATTATTGGAACCTTAGACTCTTTTGCTATGTAGTAAAATCCAGTACGCCATTTTACTACTTTTTTTCTAGTGCCTTCAGGAGCAAAGGTTATTCTAAACTCGTCGTGTTTATTAAATTCTTTAGCAATAGCTTCAACTTTGTTCTCATTGCTACTCCTATTTAAAGGTACACCACCAACTGCCTTAAAATAATAGCCAAAAGGCCAAATAAATAGCTCTTTCTTACCAACAAAATTGGTTTTTATATTTAAAACTCTTCGTAAAAAAACACCAATAAAAAAATCTTGCCAACTTGTGTGTGGAGCAGCAATTATTACAGCTTTTTTTATAGTATTTTGGGACATTGTAGTATTACCTTCAATTTTCCAACCTAGTAATTTGTAGTAAATAAATTTGTAAAAACTATGCATGCTACATTTTTTTGTAGAGTGCTTTTAGTTTTTCTCTAGTAATTGTTTTTTTCCATTGTTTGCCAATAGCATTTTCCCAAAGTGGTTCTAAGCTTAATGCTACATTTATCATGATATCAAATTCTTTATCAGATAAATCTTTACATATACCTTGAGGTAAAACAATATTATGCTTTGCTTTCATAGCCTTAAACATAGTAACACCATCGGGATAATACTCCTCTAAGTGATCGAAAACAATGCAGTTTCCAATACCATGTTTAATACCTAGTAAATAACCTAAACCATAACTTAAAGCATGAGCAACACCAACTTGAGAATAAGCAATACTCATGCCTCCATGCCAACTAGCCATCATGAGCTTATCTTGAGAATCTTGAATACTTAAAGTATCTTCAAGAAAAATTTCTTTACAAAGTGTATATGCTTTTTCGCCATACGTTTGACTAAACGCATTTAAAAAAGTACCATTAAGCGATTCTATACAATGTACAAAACAATCCATTCCTGTATAAAACCATTGATCTTTAGGTACGTCTTTTGTTAATTCTGGATCTAAAATAACTTGATCAAATGGTGTATAATCACTATTAATACCAAGTTTTCTTTCTGGTCCTGTTAAAATAGTAGTTCTTGAAACCTCTGCTCCTGTTCCAGATATTGTAGGAATACCAACATGATAAATTGCTGGATTTTTTACTAAATCCCATCCTTGGTAATCTTTAGCTTCACCATCGTTAGTAAGCATTATGGAAACTGCCTTGGCGATATCTAAAACACTTCCTCCTCCAATGCCAACAATACCAGATGGTAATGCTTTAAAATTAAGAATAATTTCTTCTACTAACTCGTCTATTTGAGACGTTTCAGGTTCTTTAGCTACTGAGACGTAAATTAACTTATCATTGTAAGACAAAGGGATTCTTGAGGTTAACCAAGCGTTACCTTTAAAAACATCGTCCACAAAATATATAAATGGTGCTTTAGTACTTAATCGCTTAGGAGAAAGAATCTCGTCTAACTGATTAAAACTACCTCGTCCAAAAATTACTCTGGACACCATTGGAAAATTCTTATAATTCATTCAACTATTTGTAACTGTAAAAATATTGTTTTCTAGTGTAATATTGAAATTACTTCGCTTAAATTTTCAAGCGTTCTATAACTTTTATGTTTATTAGGGTTAACGGTAACTTCTTCATGAGCCCAAGTGGTATGAAATGGAATATGAATTGCTTTTGCTCCTAATGCGACTAATGGTAAAACATCAGACTTTAATGAATTCCCTATCATTAAAAAATGTTCAGGTTTAATGTCTAAATGTTTTAGCAATCTACTATAATTCTCTTCTTTTTTATCGCTTAATACTTCTATATGATGAAAATAATCTAACAATCCAGATTTTTTAAGCTTACGTTCTTGGTCTAACAAATCGCCTTTTGTAGCCACTATTAATTTATAATTTTTAGATAACTCTTTAAGCACATCTTCTACTCCATTTAACAACTCTACAGGCTTATTAATCATCTCCTTACCTATCTCTAATATTTTACTAATGGTATTATTAGAAACAGTATTGTTAGATAATTCTAATGCCAATTCTACCATAGACAACACAAAACCTTTTACACCATAACCATAAACTGGAAGGTTTTTAATTTCCATATTAAAGAGTTCTTTGTCTATTTTATTTTCGGTTTCAAACCTACTTAATAATTTTGAAAATTCAGTTTCTGCATCACGAAAATAGGTTTCATTTACCCAAAGCGTATCATCTGCATCAAAGCCAATAACTTTTATATTTTGATATTCGTTAATCAATTTATTTCCACAATTTTTTAGCGCGTTCTAAATCTTCAGGTGTATCTATTTCTACACCTTGCACATTTGTTTCTACCATTTTTATACGCTTTCCATATTCTAGATAGCGAATACATTCTATTTTTTCTGATGCTTCTAACACCAACATTGGTAAGCGATAAAAATCTAATAAAGCTTGTTTTCTAAAGGCATAAACGCCTTTATGCTTAAAATATTTAGTAGCCACTTCTTTATCTCTAGGATACGGAATTGGGCTTCGCGAAAAGTAGAGAGCAAAATCTTTTTGATCTACAATTACCTTTACAGTATTTGGGTTTTTAATTTCTTCATCATCTGTAATATGCACCATTAAAGAGGCCAAATCAACTTCCTTTTTATCGTCTTCTTTAAAAACCTGAATTAGTTTTTTAAGCGAATCTACTTCAGTAAAAGGCTCATCTCCTTGTACATTAACAACAATATCAACATCCATAAACTCCACAGCTTCAGCTATTCTGTCGCTACCACATTCGTGTTCTTTAATGCTCATTACTACTTTGCCACCAATGCTTTCAATTTCTTTAAAAATAATAGCGCTATCTGTAACCACAACTACATCATCAAACAATTGAGTCTCAATTGTAGCCTCGTAAGTTCTAGTTATTACAGGTTTACCTCCTAAATCTTGCATGAGTTTGCCAGGAAAACGAGAAGCACTGTATCGTGCAGGAATCATTGCGATTATTTTCATTTATAAAGCTGAAGTATTTACATAATTATTCACCATCAAAAATATAATTTTTAAACCAAATTTAAGTCTTAGAAGGTTTAAACTTTTTATAAAGCTTAAATATGGTAAACAGAATAATGATAACTAAAAATATTGCAACAAAAGGAAAAACCACTGAAACTGCAGACATTACAACTGCTGTTCCTGTTTCTACTGTAGTAACTACAGGATTTGCCAAACCACCAGTTGTAGCTGTGGATGCTAATCTAGTTGCTCCAGAAGTACTTGCAACAGCTGCTGCTGTTCCTCCTCCTGCAATAATGGCTAAAGCCCAAGTAATAACTGGACTTAAATCTGCTACTGTTGATACCATAACTGCTGTTCCTGCAATGGCTGCCAATGGAATAGCTGCAGAATCTAACAAATTGTCTACATAAGGAATATAGTAGGCAAATATCTCTACAACAGTTGCTACACCTAAAACAATTAATGCAGATAAACTACCTATCCATTGCCAAGATTCGTTTAATTCCCAACTGCCTAAAAATGCTGTTAGGCTTAGTGCAAATAATGGCACAAAAACTCGAAAACCTACAGATGCAGATAAACCTATGCCTAGACAAATACTAATTATGGTCTCGCTCGTCATTTTTTTTTACTTATTAATTTATGTTGTAATGGTTATAAATGTAGAACTATTTATTCACTTTCAAAAAAGTCGTCTTTAAAACCTATTAAATATAGCTTTTCTTGAGCTCTTGTTACTGCTGTGTATAACCAACGTAAATAATCGCGATTTATACCTTCAGGTAAATACGGTTGCTCTACAAATACGGTATTCCATTGTCCACCTTGCGATTTATGACAAGTAATGGCATAAGAGAATTTTACCTGTAAGGCATTAAAATGTTTATTACTTTTTATCTTTAAATACTTTTTATATTTACTTGTTTCGTCTTCATAATCTTTCTGTATTTCTTGATACAAACGGTTAGAATCTTCGTATGGCAAAGAAGGAGTTTCTGCATTAATAGTATCTAATAAAACTACTGTTTCTATGGGAATCATTTTTGGGTAATCTACCATGCGTACTTTAACTTCAGCAAATCTAAAACCATACAATTCTTTAATACTAAAGATTTCAAGCACTTCAACAATATCACCATTGGCAATAAAACCTGCTTCACTAGTTGGCTTAAGCCAGAAGTAATTATTTTTAACTACCATAAGGTAGTCACCAGCAGATAATTCATTTTCATTAAATAAAATTCTGCTACGTATTTGCTGGTTGTACAAATTAGCACGCTTATTACTACGTACAATAATTGCCATTTCTTCGTTTCCAAGAGTGCTATAAGCGTCGTTAATAGCATCCATTATATCGTAGCCATCAACAAGTCTAACAATATCTGGAAAGCCTTTAATATTAAATTTAAAACTTTCAAAAAAGGAACTTGCTATAGTTTCGCGTAATAGCGTAGCATTCTCTAAAATACCAGAATCTTCTCCTTGACGCATTACTTCGTCAAGTTCCATTTTAGTAACATCTTTGTTGTAAGATAAGCTTAAAGTGGTTTCGTCTAAAGCAGGACTTATATCTAATTTTACAGGTGGTAACTGTGCTGTATCACCAATTAAAAGCAATTTGCATTTATGACCTTGATATACATATTGCATTAAATCGTCTAATAAAGAACCATTAGCATACAATTTAGAATCTGATGGTGCATCTGGAATCATGGAAGCCTCATCTACTATAAAAATGGTGTTTTTATGTTTATTAGGCTGTAAAACAAATTTTACGCCTCCACCTTTTTCTTTTTTAGGAAAATATATTTTTTTATGAATAGTAAACGCTTCCTTTTTAGAATAATTACTAATCACTTTTGCGGCTCTACCTGTTGGTGCCATTAGCACAGCCTTTTTTTCGGCATGCCATAAATTATTAACTATTGTACCAATAATAGTTGTCTTTCCAGTTCCTGCATACCCTTTTAACAAAAAGATGTCATTATCATTATCTCGAAAAATAAATTCGGAAAGTTGTAATAATAATATATCTTGTTTTGCAGTTGGCGTAAACGGAAAATGCTGTTTTATAAGGGAATAAAAATTTGAAGACGTCATTAAAGCAATTAAGAATTTAAGAATAATTCAAAGATATAAATGATTTTTACTCTTATTGGTTTTTACGAACAAAAAAAAATTGTAGATTTGCGATAGATCATTAACTAAATAAATTAAAAAATTATGATAATAGTTGCTGTAATAATTGTAATTCTACTAACTGTTGGAATTGTTTGGGCAATAGATAAATTTATTCCTTCTAAATTAAAAGGACCTTTAACCATTTTACTTTGGATAGCAATTATTGCTTTGGGTTATTTTACTTACATGTCTGTTTACAACGAAATTAAATTTCACAATATCAAAAAAGATCGTTATGCTGCAGTTATTGAGAATCTTGTAGATATTAGAGATTCAGAATTAGCATACAAAGAGGTAAATGGGAAATTTACAAATAATTATGATACTTTAATTAAATTTATTGAAACTGGAAAGTTTGCCATAATACAACGTAGAGATTCTACTGTTTTAGATGTTGAAAAAACTAGAGCATATGGTGGAATTGTGTATAACAAAGAAATTACTATTACAGATACATTAAGTTTTGCTTCAGTAAGAGATTCTTTATTTAAAAAATCTACACGTTATAAAACAATGATGAATATACCTTTTGCAAAAGAAGGTACTACTTTTACATTAGAAGCTGGTGAGACTGGTGAAGAAGATGATAAAAAACTTCCTGTATTTGAAGCTGTAGCTTTCAAAAAAGATATTTTATTCGACCAACCTAAGGACTTAATTAAAAAAGAATTAAATGTATTTTCTGTAGAAGAAATTGATGGTGATGCTATTAAAATTGGTTCTATGGATGAAGTTAAAGTTAATGGAAACTGGCCTAAGGTTTATGATCCAATTAAAAAATAATAACATTAAACATACAACACATAAAGCATTGTCCATTCAAATAAGTTTGAATGGACTTTCTTTTTATATTCTAAATACTCAAGATAATCTAGCAGATAAAATTGAGCATGTTACATTCGCTAAAAAAGTAACACCTTTTGAATTACTTGATGCAGTAAAACATGCTTTTAATACTGAAGAATGGCTAAAAGGTAATTTTGATACTGTATTAGTTATACATATAAATGAGCTTGCAACTCTAGTTCCAAAGCCTTTGTTTAATGAAGATGCTATTGCAGATTACCTAAAACTGAATTCTAAAATACTGAAAACAGATTTTATAACCTTCGATGACATTTCTGTAAACGATACAGTAAACGTTTACGTACCTTATGTAAACGTAAATAACTACATTTACGAGCGTTTTGGGGATTTTACATACAAACACTACTCTACTGTTTTAATTGAAGCCATATTGGCTCAAGAAAAGCATGTTAATGAAAACAAACTATACATTCATGTAAATAACACTCATTTTGAAATAATAGTGACTAATAATGGCACTTTAGCACTTTATAACACCTTCGAGTACCAAACAGCCGAAGATTTTATTTACTATGTATTATTTACTGCAGAGCAGTTAAATCTCAATCCAGAAGTTATAGAAACCGTTTTATTAGGTGCTATTTCTAAAGATGATGCCTTATACAATATACTTTACAAGTACATTAGACACATTAGTTTTGGTAGCAGAAAGGATAATTTTTCTATAACTAAAGAGACTATAAATAAACATTCACATTTTACACTTTTAACTCGTTTTTAAATGCGCATAATTTCAGGAGAATATAAAAGTAGAAGAATTACAGCTCCAAAAAACCTACCTGTTCGTCCAACTACAGATATGGCTAAAGAATCGTTGTTTAATATTTTAAATAATACTTATTATTTTGAAGACGTTTCTGTTTTAGATTTATTTGCTGGAACAGGAAACATTAGCTACGAATTTGCTTCGCGAGGTACAGAAAAAATAACGTGTGTAGATCAAGATTTTGGTTGCATAAGGTTTATTAACAAAACTGCCGAAGACTTTGTTATGCCAATACAAACCGTAAAAAGTGATGTGTTTAAGTTTTTAGAAAACTGCAATACGAAACATACTATTATTTTTGCAGATCCTCCTTACGATTTTCCAGTTGAAGCATTCTCTAAAATTCCAGAATTGGTATTTAAAAACAATTTATTAGAAGCAGATGGCTTACTAATAGTAGAGCATTCTAAACATACAGATATCTCGCATTTAGAAAATTATAGCTATTCTAAAAATTATGGTGGTAATAGATTTAGTTTCTACAAAGTTGCCGCGAGTGACGAAGAAGAATAAAACACACCAAATACTCCAAACAAAACAAAGCTCTTTGCGAAATGCAAAGAGCTTGTTTATTTAAGTAAATCTATAAGCCGGATTCTGTACTCTTGCGAGCCCTTATCATTTATCTACGTGAGTTGTTACCAACACACTTTAGCTGCCTACCCTCTAGTTCGCGCGTGCACGCTCAAACACTAGTTTACATGACATTGCACCACATAGAGTTTACCTGGTTTCACTACAGCATGACCTGTACATACTTTCTGTTGCACTTTTCCTAACCTCACGGCTGGTGGATGTTAACCACTATATTGCACTATGGTGTCCAGACTTTCCTCACTTGTACTGAACTTGTTTCAGTATCTTTTCAATTAACAACTAAGTAAAATCGTAAGATGCTGAAATAAATTCAGCACAAGTGCGATAAGGCGATTTACTTGTGTGCAAAATTACAATAAAGTAGTTTAGGTTTTTAGAAGAGGTTGTAGTTTTTTTACAGAGGTTTGTTTAATTATTTGTATATGGTTTAGTTGCGTTGGTTTAGCCGTAAAGTGTAAATAAAGACGAACCAAGAAAATCCGTGAGGACTTTCGGAAGTATGCTAAAACCAGCAATTTTGTTTATATGGTGTAGGCAACAGGCTTTTATCTTTTCAGTCCAAGTTTGTTTTCCTTTTTTATAATTTCATAATCAATATGCTCAATTTGTATTTTTGTGTCATATTTTGGGCAAATCCTTTTATGTTTTTGGAAATCAAACAAAATAATTTCATTTTTCTCGTATTCATATTTCAAACTATCCCTTAATTCTATCGCCTCAAAATTTTTATATGAAAAGTTCGGATTGGTAAAATCCTTTAGCATTTCTTTCTCTAAAAACTTTGAGAAATTTTTTAAATAAAAGAATGTTGCAATATGGTCTTCAAATATTCTTGGGTGTTGGAATTTTTGATTGCAATTTGAACATTGTAAAATGCTGACTTCGTTTCGATGTTCAATTGAATAGTCTTTTTTTATAAATTCTGGTTCCAATTTTTCGGTCAACAATCTATACGTTATTCTATATAAAAGATTGAACCAAGCATATTCTATTTCATTATCGTAACTCGGACTCCAGTCATTAATCGAACCCATTCCGCCACCTGGTAAATTCCAGCCAAGTTTTAAATTATGAAAATGTTTCAACCATTGTTTATCGTTATTCAATTCCACTAATTCGATTAGTAGAGCAGAATACTCGTTCCGTGTGTTTGTACTTAAACTATTTTTGTTCCAGAAACTCATTTTAAGCTTGTGTAAAATGTTCAGATATTAAACGTTAAAATACTGAAATAAATTCAGCACAAGTATTTTATATCAATCTTTAAACGAAGTTATTAAAACTATTCAATTTCTGTAATATTAAAATCTGCAAACAACACTTCTTCATCTCTAAGATCTTGCGCATTATTTAAACTTCTATAGATTCCCCATTTAGGTCTAACAAAACTAGCGTTAGGTCTCCAATTTATAATAGCGTTATTTGAGTACGAAAACAGCATAGTGTTATCGCTTACCTTTTTTATTTCAATATTGTAAGTTCCAGATGTGCCATATTCTATAGTTTCTGTTACTTCTAACCAAGTATCTACTAAAGGTGCTAAATCTGTTTGATCTAATGTTATTTGAGTATCTGTTTCTGCATAACGTAATTCTAATCTATCTGGACTACTTTTTCTTGCTGTAAGTGTGTACATTGGCATACTTTCTAAGTCACCACCAACAGATTTTAATTGGTGTAAATGTGTGAAGTTTGGAGAAGATTGAAAACCTGCTTTTAATTTAAACTTCCAGTTGTAAATTACTTTTTCGTTTTCGATACCTAATAAATTATCTGGCGATGGGCTGTACGATTTTATTTCGTTTCGTTGTCTATCAAAATTTATACATCTATCGTCATCTGGTGTTGTGTGAATAAAAAACCTGAATACGTTTGCGTTTAAATCGGTATCAAAAACTTCGTCTATATGTTCACCAAATGCATTATGGCTGCAATCTGGAGTTTCAATAGGATTAGAACCAGGTGCCAAAACCGAAGTAATTAGACTATAAGTATTTCCTGGACCATCTGCAATAAGCGATACTCCAGCTGTATTGGTATTTTGCTTTGTAAGACTTATGTTTAGCGTATTATTAGCCAAATTAGTATCGTTATAAACATTTTGAAATGCTTGTTTAAAAGCTATTTGAGCATTTACCTGAGTGGTATCACTATTAAAGCTTAAGTTTTTTTCGGTTTCAGTTTCTAAAGCACTACCATAATTATAACTTAATGCGTTAGATAATTTTTGCATTAAATCGTTTGCATCTACCCAAGATATAGAAGTTGCATTTGTTGCTACAGAAATATCTGTAAATATACTTGACGCTGTTGGTGCTACTGTTTCCTCTTCTTCATTACAACAAATTATAGTAAAACAAGTAATAGTAATTAAGAATATAAATATGTGTTTTTTCATTTGTTAAATAAGTGCTAGAACTAATTTCTTTAACAAAGTTAGTTTATTTACACACAAAAGTCAAGCTAAAACTGCTATAAGCTAATAGTCCTATTTTGTTAATAACTACTATTAAATTCTAAGTCCAAAATCCTCAATTTCAATTCTAATTTTTAACTTTGTAATTCTATTATTAATAAGCATCGAAAGATGCTGAAACGAGTTCAGCATACATTGGAACACTTTGTAGTATCAGCCAGAAAGTACAGACCTCAAACGTTTAAGGACGTTGTTGGGCAGGATGCTATTACAAATACGTTACTTAATGCCATTGAAAACAACCATTTAGCACAAGCTTTATTATTTACAGGTCCACGTGGTGTTGGTAAAACCAGTTGTGCACGTATTCTTGCTAAAATGATAAATAGCGATGGTACAGAATCTGCAGACGAAGATTTTGCTTTCAATATTTTTGAATTGGATGCTGCATCAAACAACTCTGTAGATGATATTAGAAGCCTTACAGACCAAGTACGTATTCCACCACAAGTAGGAAAGTATAAAGTTTATATTATAGATGAAGTACACATGCTCTCTCAAGCGGCTTTTAATGCTTTTTTAAAGACATTAGAAGAGCCTCCAAAGCACTGCATATTTATATTAGCAACTACCGAAAAGCATAAGATAATACCAACCATTTTATCGCGTTGCCAGATATTCGATTTTAAACGTATTACCGTAACAGATGCTAAAAACTATTTAAAGTTTATTGCTAAAGAACAAGGTATAAATGCAGAGGATGATGCGCTACACATTATTGCTCAAAAGGCAGATGGTGCAATGCGTGATGCGTTGTCTATTTTTGATCGTGTGGTTAGTTTTTCAGGAAAAGAATTAACTCGAAAAGCAGTTACAGAAAATTTAAATGTACTTGATTACGAAACGTATTTTACAAGCACAGATTTAATATTAGAGAATAAAATTCCAGAATTATTACTTCAGTTTAACGAAACATTGTCCAAAGGTTTCGATGGACACCATTACGTTGCAGGTTTGGCCTCACATTTTAGAGATTTACTAGTGTGCCAAAATCCAGCAACTATAGAACTTCTTGAAGTTGGTGAACAAACTAAAGCTAAGTATTTAGAGCAATCTAAAAAAGCGTCTCAGCAATTTCTTTTAAAAGGCATTGAGTTTGCTAACGAAACAGATTTAAAGTATAAGTCTAGTAAAAATCAACGATTACTCGTTGAACTTTGTATCATGCAGCTTGCCTCTATCACTTTTGATGGAGAAAAAAAAAATAGTAGTCGGTTCATAATTCCGCCTTCTTATTTTAAACGTGTTGGTATTACACCTATTCTTGTTAGTAAACCTTTAGAGTCCACTGTAAACCATCCAAAACAAGTTATAGAAAACAAACAGGAAACTCCTGTTTCTGTTACTAAAACAATTATAAAGCCTGAAGTTAGTAAGCCAAAAATTATATTAAACTCTAAAAGCAAACGTACTTCTGGCCTATCTTTAAGTAGTATTCGTGCTAAAAAAGAGCATGAAATTAGGCAAATGGATGTTGTGGTAGATGAAGAAGATTTACCAACAGAAGCTTTTACTCAAGATGAATTAATTGAAGTTTGGAACACTTTTGTGCTACAAATTGAAGATGAAGGAAAAATGAACTTAGCAGCTATTTTATCTATAGACATTCCAAGATTAAAAGGCACTACCATACATTTAACATTCCCAAATTCTACTAATAAAGTTGAAGTAGAAAGGCAGTCTTTCGATTTATTACAATTTCTTAGAAAGACACTTAATAACTACGATATTAGTTTAGACATTGAGGTTAATGAGGAAATGCAGAAGAAATTTGCTTACACTCCAGACGAAAAATACGAAAAGCTAAAAGAGAAAAATCCTAATATAGAATTGCTTCGTAAAACGTTTGATTTAGATCTTTAGGAGATAAAAAAGAGGGCTTTGCTTTTAGATAAAAGAGCAAAGACTTGTTTATCGATAATTGATTAATTTTAAGAAATATTAATATTTTAAAATGAAAAACCTCCTATTTCTTTTAACTTTAGTTAGTGTTATGTTTATTGGTTGCGATGGAAAAGATCGCGTACACTTATCTAATACTGAAGTTTTAAAGGAGCATAAATTATTAGATTCTTTTTCAGAGAGCGTTGTATATTTCCCAAAAGAGTATAATGAAATAACTATTGACACCACTTTAAGTAATGGTTTTAGAATAAAAATTAAATCTTTAACAGACTTAGAAAACGCTCAACTTATAGATTTTGAATCTGATGGAATTCACAATAAACATTACTTCCGAGAGCTTATAAATATTATTGAAGTATATAAAAATGAAAAAATAATATTTAAACAAACTCTTACTAATGCGTTTTTAAATAAGCTGAATTCTAATTACATAATTGATAAAAATTACATTAAAAATATTCCAATAATTGATGATTTCAATTCACTTAAAGAAAATAAGGCAATTATAAATTTATCGCATTGTATTCCTAGAACTGTAAATTGTCCAGATTATAGGTTAACAATTAATACTAATGGAGATCATAAACTAAAAGAAATAAACTAATGCTAGGACTAAAACTACCAACAGATCCACGTTGGGTAAACATAGTAGAAAAAAATATTGAAGAGATTTTAACAGATCATGCTTTTTGCGAGCAAAAAGCAACAAGTACAGCTATTTCTTTAATTGTAAGTTTTCCTGAATACACAGATTTGGTACAGGAAATGGTTGCTTTGGTTAAAGAAGAGATTAGCCATTTTAAAATGGTGCACGATTTAATATTACAAAACGGTTGGATATTAGGTCGTGACAGAAAAGATGAATACGTTGCAAAACTACTTCAATTTTTTCCAAAAGGAGGTAGTAGAACAACACAATTAGTGCATAGATTATTATATGCTGCTTTAATTGAAGCACGTAGTTGTGAACGTTTTAGGTTACTTAGTGAAGAACTTGAAGATAAAGAATTAGCAGAGTTTTATAGAAAATTAATGGTAAGTGAAGCAAACCACTATACTATGTTTTTAGGTTTTGCTAGACAATATGGAGACCGAAAGGAAGTTGATGAGAAGTGGCAAGCGCTTTTAGATTTTGAAGCAGAAATAATGAAAGATTTGAGTAAAAGCGAAACTATACATGGATAGCAAATAGTACTATTTAAAGGACAAAAAAATCCAATACAACAAATTGTATTGGATTTTTTTTGTTTTCTAATAATTGCTTGTATTAAAGCTTTACACCAAATCCTATTTGAATGTTAGTATTTGTTGCATCTAAAGTTGTTTCTTCATCAAAAATGTTTGTAAATCCATAAGAATATCTTAAGTCTAAAAAGAATTCATCAGAAATCATATACTCAACACCTGCAAGACCTGAGAATGCAAAATTTTGTAAACCATCTTGAAAATCATGTCCTTTTAAACTTATTTGTGGTCCTAAACCAACAGATAAATTTTCTCCTACTTTATATTTTAAAAACAAAGGCATTTGAATGTAATCAATTCTAATAACCTCTTCTTTTGCTCCTTCTGCAGAAAATTGAATTTCTGGTGCAAAAGATAAATCTTCTGTAACATTAAATTCTGCAAAAAATCCAATTGCAAAACCATTTCTGTGGCTATTATCAAATGAACCTGTATTTGGCTCAAAGTCTAAATTTGAAATATTATATCCTGCACGAACTCCATATAATGCGTTTTGAGAAAAGCCATAAATTGAAAACAATGCAAAAGCAGCGATAAGTACTATTTTTTTCATAAAAATTGGTTTTAAAATTTTAAAAATATTTAGATTGATTTTAAAAGTTGCACTAATATATTATTTTTTTAATATAATCTAAACAATAAAAAGATAAACTGTATCATTTTAACTTTGTATGGCTTAAAATAGTTTCTTTATACATGCTTTTTATAATTCCGTCTGCTAAACCAATTTTTGGAACATAAATGTCTTTTGCGCCACTCCATTTCATTGCAGAAAGGTATATTCTTGTTGCTGGAATTATAACATCTGCTCTATCTTGATTCATATTTAGAACTGTTATTCTTTCTTCATAAGAATAGCTTTGTAACATATTATAATACGATGTTAAATAAAAATATGTAAGTGGTTTTCCTGCTGCTTTTCCAGATGATTTAAAAATATTATTAATATTTCCTCCAGAACCTATAACATAAATTTTATCGTGTTGTTTTGTTTCTTTTTTTGCCCACTGCTCTAACTCTAACCAAGTTTCTTTTTTTACAATATCGTTTAACAAACGAACCGTACCTATTTTAAAAGATTTTGAGGCAACTTTTTCTCCATTATGAATAACACTAAACTCTGAACTTCCACCTCCAACATCTACATATAAATACGTTTTATTTTTATCTATAAAAACACTTAAATCTGTTGCTGCAATTATAGTAGCTTCTTCTTCTCCATCTATAATATCGACTTTTATACCTGTAGATTTATTAATTAAACATGCAACTTCGCTTCCATTATTAGCTTCTCTCATTGCAGAAGTTGCACAAGCCTTATACTTATCTACTCTATGTGTTTTCATTAGTAATTTAAAAGCTTGCATTGTGTCTAACATTCTGTTAGTATTTTCTTTAGAAATTTCTTCGTTTAAAAACACATCTGCTCCTAAACGAATGGGCACTCTTACTAGCGATGTTTTTTTAAAGCGTGGAGGCTTATTTTTTTCTTCTACAATACTGGAAATAAGTAATCTTACGGCATTCGATCCAATATCTATTGCAGCATATTTAAGTATTTTTAGCATTAGTTTAATTGGTTTTTGTAATAATTGTAAGTCTCAAATTGAGCTCTTATTTTTTTATTATTATCTAACTTATAAGTGTTTGTTTGCTGTTTGTCTAAAATCCTTGATTTAACATTGTCTTTCCAGCATATATTAAACGTATCTATTAATTCTTCTTTAATTTCATCATCATAGATTGGGCAACTAACTTCTACTCTATTTTCTATGTTTCTTGTCATCCAATCTGCCGAAGATATGTATACTTTTGGTTCGTTATTATTACAAAAAATATACTGCCTAGTGTGCTCTAAAAATTTATCTATAATACTCACTACAGTAATATTCTCACTCATACCCTTAACACCTGGAACGAGACAACATATACCACGAACAATCATTTCTATTCTAACACCTGCATTACTTGCTTGGTATAATTTATCGATCATTTTATAACTAGAAATACTATTCATTTTTAAACGAATATAAGCTGGCTTACCCTCTTTTTTATTATTAATTTCATTGTCTATTAAACTAAAGAAAGCGTTTTTAGTATAATGTGGTGAAGTTATAATGTGTTTGTATCTATAAACTTTATAGTTAACTGAAAAGAAATTAAATACTTTGTTAACGTCTTTAAGTATTTTCTGGTTAGCTGTAAACAAAGTGTAATCTGTATAAATTTTAGCAGTAGATTCGTTAAAGTTACCAGTACTAATAAAACCATAACGTACTATTTTTTTGTTTTCTTCTCGTTCTATTAAACACATTTTACAATGTACTTTTAAACCTTGTACTCCAAAAATTAGCTTAACACCTTCGCGTTGCATTTGCTCTGCATAATCGATATTTGCTTGCTCATCAAAACGTGCTTGAATTTCCATTGATACTGTTACTTTTTTTCCATTAATAGCAGCATTAATTAAAGAACTTGCTACATGAGAAATTTGAGCTAATCTATAAATAGTAATTTTAATAGTTTTTACTTTAGGATCTAAGGCTGCTTCCCTTAAAAACTTAACTGTGTATGCAAAAGTATGATATGGTGTGTATTGTAAATAGTCTTTTTTTGCTATGGCTTCAAAAATACTTGTTTCTAAACTCAATCCTTTTACTGGTAAAGCTTCTATTTTATTGTAAAGTAAATCTGTTCGACCTAAACTTGGAAAACTCATGTAGTCTCGTCTGTTATGGTATCTACCTCCAGGAATAATACTATCTGAGCTTTCAATTCCCATTTTTTCCATTAAAAAACCTAGAGTGTCTTTATCTATAGTCTTATCGTAAACAAAGCGAACTGGCTCTCCATCTTGCCTATCTTTAACACTATCACTAATTTTTTCCATAAAACTTTTACTTAAATCACTTTCAAGGTCAAGCTCTGCATCACGTGTAATTTTTATCATGTGTGCAGAAATGGATTTATAATCGAAAATATTAAAAATATCATCTAAACAATAACGAAGAAGATCGTCTATCATAATAATAGAATTTTTGTTTACCTCCTTTGGGAGTACAACAAAACGATCCATCCTTTTAGATATTTCTATTAGTGCATATTGGTTTCCTCCATTTTCTAAAGACATATTTATGGCTAAATAAGCTGCGCTATCTTTAAGATTAGGTATTCTAATAGCGTCGTTTAGTATTATAGTTACTAAAGCAGGACTTATTTTTTGTATAAAATAATTTTTTATGAATTTTTTTTGGTTTTCACTGATTTGATTTTCCTTAACAATGAAAATATTTTCTGCTTTAAGCCTAGTTTGGATGTTACTTAAAATATTTAAGCTTTCTGTCTGTTGTTTAATTACCGTTTTAGTAATAATTTCTAACAAATCTGAAGCTTTGATTCCTCCTAACTGATTTTTTCCTGCTTTACCAGCTTCATCTATTCGTTTTACAGTGGCATAACGCACCTTAAAAAATTCGTCTAAATTATTAGAAAAAATACCTAAAAACCGCAAACGCTCTATTAGCGGAACTCCCTCATCTGAAGCTTCTTGCAGTACTCTACCATTAAATTGTAACCAACTTAACTCTCTATTAATATATGTGTAATTTGGAGTTGTTTTTTTAATCATTTTATAAATATTACAACACAAATATATTGTATTGTAATCATTATTTTAAATGTTTTGGAAATACAATTTTTCCAGTTTTACCTTTACAAAGGTTTTTCTAACTATCAATTTCAAAAACAATCTTTATAAAACCAGATGTAATAACATTTTCTATGTATTTATCTCCATATTTATTTACAAAATTAGTAAGCGCATAATTGTGACCAAAAACCATAATACTGTCGAATGATTTTTCACAAGACTCGATAACCTGAATTAGAGATTCTACTGAAAAATCATACAATTATTTTAAATATCTGATTTACAATGTATTTAACTCTAATTTTTTAATAAATATATTTGCTGCCAATTTCGTTCTTTCTGAAGAACTACATAAAATTAGTTTAGGCTTTATTTTACTATTTTTTAAATAATTAGAAACAATATTAGCGTCTATTTTTCCTCTCTTTGTTAAAGGTCTATCGAAATCAGGCAATTTTCTATTCCAATTGGATTTTCCATGACTAATTAAAAACAAGGTCTTATTTCTTTTAGTCGTGTTTATTTGCTTTTTATCGATGTTTTACTTATCTTTGACCATTCAACGAGTATATGTGTTATTAAACATTGTTTTTTGCGGTACACTAAAAATACAGTTTATTTTGCAAATGCTATTAATTGCTTACCCAAAGCTAAACGACATCTACTGTCACCATGTATGGTGAAACTCCCTTAAACTGTAGCCAAATTAATGGTTTTAATGAAGAGTAAATGTGTTATGAATAAAATTTGGATATTAATATTACCTATTATTACAAGAGTAACCTGTGCTTGTATATTTCTATTGAATAGTTTTTACTCTTGCATGAATGTAATTTTAAAAAACTTATCTTCTATTACTTATAGACAATATTCTTTTAATAAAAAGAATATTTTTTTGATCACATTATTTCAAACAAAAAAAAAATCAGTGTCAAATAATCTGAGTCATTTTAATAAAGTTATTAAAATAGTACTTAGTATTTCAACTTTTTATAATAAACCCCATTTATTAAATTCTAATTTATGCTAACTACTAATTATGATTTGAAAAAATCACTTTATAAGTATTTGTCATTACTGCTAATATTTACTAGTGCATTGTCTTTTTCACAAACACAAGCACCTTCAATTCAAACTGGTGTTACTTTTCAATGGGTTGAACCTACACAACCTACAAATATTAGTCCTACAACAATTGAATCTATAA
>NZ_JALZVX010000132.1 GCF_023299985.1 Lacinutrix sp.
AATACAAATATGTAACGAAACCAATATTAAATTTAAATTTATTTAGTGAACCGTAGATTTCTCTTAGTAAACAGTAAACAAAAAAGGAAAGCCATTTAAGACTTTCCTTTTCTAAAACAATTATAACCTAAATGTTTAATTTTTAATAAAACGTTTTGTGATCTGTTGATTTGTTGAACCTGTTATTTTAATTAAATAAACGCCATTTTCTAAAGCTGAAACATTGATAGCGTTAGATTGTGTTTTAATAATTCTTGAACCTAAAAGATTATAAACTTCAACGGTTTTAATTTCTATTTTAGATAAAATATTTAAAGTTTCACTTGTTGGGTTTGGATAGATTTTCGTATCATTTAAAGCCACTTCAAAGTCCAAAGTTGATAATGTTGAGACATACTCATAAGCTCCCATGTCTACAGTCGTATTAAAAATACGTTGGTTACCATTTAAATCTGTTGTAATAGTTGATGGTAAAAACTGGTTATCTCCTGCATCTATAGTAGGTGAGTTACTTAGTTGCGTAAAATCATTAGTTAAGGGATTCGTAAAATTAGGATCTGAATTTAAAACATTCATTTTATCTGTTTGATTTCCAAAATTATCTTGCGACAACGAGTTACGAATAATGACTGTATTTGCAGGAGCAAAAGTTCCGTGAGTATCTACTGCTATATTATTTCCACCATTATTCCATAAAATACTATTATAAACTTCAATATTTGTTGTACCGTTTACACGGGTTCCAGAAATTAATCCTGCTGGTGTTGTATTGCCACTATTAAAAACCGACTGACTGATTGTTAGGTTTATAAATTTACCATTGTTTATACCACCAGCTAAATCAGAACGCAACCAAAATAAAGATTTTATTGAAGGTGCACCTTCCGTTGTGTTTGGATAAACACTCACAAACGTTGTACGATTATCAAATATTAAACAATTAATAAATGTAGAATTAACGCCTGAAGTAGAAAGTGGATTTGCATAGTAATATATAGTAGCAAAACGTCCTAAATTTCTATCAAAAACACAGTTTGTAAATACATAATCAGATGGTAAACTTGTGTTTGTACTTTGGGTTCCAAAAATAATACCTCCATCAAAAACACGATTGTAATTAAATCTCACATCATTTACATTAAGTGATCTTGCGTTTTCTTTAATATCTATTGCTGAGCCACGACGATCCTCACCTGTTCCTCCATTTGCATTACCTCCTTTAATTGTTAAACCATCTATTATTACATTACTACCAGTAACAGTAATTACATGATAAACATTATCTGATCCTAAACTATTAGATGCGTTATGATCTAACAATACAGTACCATCGTCATTATCGCGGTCGCCATCAATTATAACTATATTAGTTGCAGGATCACGGTCTTCTCTTAATGTTTCCGTACCATCAAATCCTCCATAAATCTTTTGATTTTCAGTAACTGTAAATGTTATCGAGCGAGCACCACTAGCCGCAACATAACGGCCAGCCACTATCCAAAATTCTCCTGTTGGGTTATCTAAGAGTGCAGTTGCTAAATCTATGTAAGCATTTGACCAACTACTGCCATCATTTGCTCCAGTTGCTTGAGCATTAACAAATACTTGAGTAATGCAATTAATGGAGAAACTTGTTTGAGAGTCAATATTGGTAAAATTTGTATTTGCATACGCTAAATCATCAACCTCTATACAATTCAAATTAGAATTTTGTGTTGCATCAAAATTAGCAATAGCGGTATTATTTCCATTTTTAATAAATAACTCTTCTAAATTATTATTAGAAACATCAAAATCTGTTATCTGTCCATTATTTGAAATACTAAAACTTATCAAATTATTTGTATTTGCATCCAAATTTGTTAAACTCAATAATGGTATAACATTTAATTCAGTCAAATTATTTGAGCTTAAATCTAAAACGGTTATCGCTACATTAGCAAGTAAGTCAATTGCGCTTAATTGGTTATTACCTAAATCTAAATCTGTAATAGAAAGATTGGTCATTAAGTCTATAGAAGCTAAAGCATTAGTATTAAGATTTAACTGCGTAACAACACCGTTGCTTGGTAACATAATTGTAGCTAATTGGTTATTGCTAAGGTCTACATCTGCGATAAGATTATTATTACTTAAATCTACAGTTGCAATTTGATTATTAGATGCTTCTAATAAAGTAATGTTTTTAAAAGCTTCAATACCTATTAATGATGCTATTCCTAAAGAAGGCACTACAATAGTACCAGAATAATCTAAAGCTTCATTAATTTGAATTTCTGTATCTGCATTTGTATTTATTGCTGCATTATTAACAAGTGCTGCTTTAAAAGCAGTATCTGGAATATTTAGTATTAGATCGGCTTCAGTAACTTCAAAAGCACCTAAATCTACATTATCTACAACTCTTGGGTTCCCTAATAAGTCCAAAGAATTTAGAGCTGTTACAAATTGATTATCTCCAAAGTTAACTGCAGGAGAAATATTAGGTATTGTAAAATCGTTACTGCTTGAGTCAGTGAATAAAGGATCTACAGACAATATATTTTGCTTATTGCTATTACTTGAGAACCCATTATTTGCCAAACTATTACGAATAACAACAGTACCAGCTTGTTGAATGTTATCTGCTGTTGATGCATTTGCATATAAATTATCCCAAAAAATAACATTACTTATGTTGGCATCAAATGATCCACCAATACTAGAGTTTAATAACGTAGTAATTATATCATTCCCGCTTGTGGTATTATTAGTAATGGTACAATTTATATAATCAACAGTTTGATTTCTATTTTTATCTTGTCTATGCCAAAATAAACCTCCGGAAACACCAGTATTATTGGATTTATTATTATAAAATAGTGAAGATTCAAAACGTACAGTCAATTGTCCACCGTCAGCACGTCCGTAAAAAATTGTAGCAGCGTCACCTTCATTATCTCTAATTTGACAACGTATTATATTTAATTCTACTATACCACTTGGGTCTAGTGCCCGGATAGATCCACCTAGAGTAGAATTTCTTTCTATTATACAATTATCTACATCTAGAATACCTCCTGCAACTACGTCAATTGCAGCACCACCTCGTTCTGTTGACGTAGGACCATTTGCATTACCATTAGCAATAACTAAACCGTCAAGTTTAACATCTGCTCCATTAATTATTACCACACGATAAGAATTATCGTTTCGCATTGGATCTGTAAATGAAAATACAGTAGCATCATCGTTATTTAAATCTCCTGAAAGTGTTGTTATATTATTAACAATGTCACGTTCAGCAAGTAACGTTTCAGTCCCATTAAAACCACCATATACTTTTTGATTGGCTGTTAAAACAAAACTATCTGTCCTAGAGTTACCTGGCGAATATGTTCCTGCTTTTACCCAGAACGTTTCAGATAAATTATTAAGTAATGCATTATTAAGATTTGTGTAAGCATTTGCCCAAGATGACCCATCATTTGCTCCTGTAGCATCAAAAGCAACATAAATAGCTTCTTTTGGTGTAGTTACAGAACCTGCAAATAGATAATCACCTGGTGTTCCGCCACAAATACCGCGTACAAAAACACTATACTCTGTATTCGGACTTAATCCTGAAATACTAACGCTTGGTGAAGTCAGTCCACTAATAGCAGTTGCTCCAGAAGAACCTTGTGCAGTCTCGTAATAGCTAACATCCCAAATGGTTGCAACAGTATTTGCTTGCCAATCTAATTGTACAGAAAATGTATTTGCATTACTGTATGCAAAACTAAACGGATCGCAAGGATCTACTGTACTTTCATACGCTCCCATGTCGACAGTTCCATTATTTACCCTAACATTACCTGCTAAATCTAAAGCAGCTGTATTAATTATATATTGGTTATCTCCAGCATCTCTTGCAGGTGAAGAAGACGGAATGGAAAAATCTTGAAATGACGGATTAGTAAAAATTGGATCAACGTTTAAAACATTTTGCTTATTGCTAATATTCGTAAAGCCTAAAGGAGATAAACTGTTCCTTACAGCCAAAATATTGGGTGCAGTAAATCCGGAAGAGTTACCAACAGCTCTTATTTCAGAACCTGAATTTAAGTTTTGCCAAAAAATAGAATTATTTACATTAACATTTAAGGTTGCAAAAGGATTTCTATCTGTCCTTAAAACTGGACTTGTAGTAGCAAAAGTGTTTTCGCTAAACGTACAGTTATTGACTTTAAAATTTTGTGTAGCACTATTATTGTCCTGTCTTATCCACACCAAGGAACCATCTCCATTTGTACCATCAGTATTTACCGCACTGTTGTTAGCGAACAAACAATTTTCGAGATTTGTGATAATATTATCGGCAAACGAAGCTCTAACATATAAAGCAATAGCGCCACGACCTACGTTGTTAACAAATTTAGTTTGAAACACATTAATACTCCCAGAATGACCTCGATCAATATCATTAATTAAACCAAATCCAGCGCTTGTATTGTCTTTAACAGTACAATTAACTAAAGTAAATGTAATGTTTGCTGTTCCGTTTAAAGCAATTAATGCACCTGCTTGTGTACCAGCTGTTGTACCATTGGCATTAGCACTTGTTAATGTAAAGCCATCTATAGTTATAACAGGACCAGACATTGCCAACAATCTATAACTATTATCATCTCTTAAAGGATCTCCATAAACAACTGTTGTAGGATCATCATTATTTAAATCTCCAGATATTATGGTTACATTTAACTCTGGATCTCTTTGAGATAGAATGGTTTCAACTCCAGAAAAACCACCGTAAACTGGCACTCCACTTCTTATTCCTATAACATTAGTTCTGGCACTATTGTCTGGCGTATAAGTTCCATCTGCAACCCAAATTTCTCCTGCAGTAGTCGCTGTAGTTGCTGTATATAATTCTGTGTAAGCATCTGTCCAAGATGTTCCATCATTGTTTCCTGTGGCGTCTTTATCTACATAGACTTGAGCAGTTAATAATTGATGTGAAGAAAAAATAAACAACACCAATATTAGTAATCTTGTTTTCATAATTTTAAGGTTAATTTTAATTAGACCACAAATATGAAACACTCACGTAATATTATACTTAACTTTTTAGTGAACGGTAAGTTTTTACTAATGAGCTGTAAATAAAAAAGAGCAACCAAATGGTTGCTCTTTTAGGTTTTAAAACACACGATTTATAATCTCCATAAACTCGTCTTTTCTATCTCGTGCAATAGGGATACTTTTATTGTTACTCATTATTACTTGTAGTCCATCTTTTTTAATAATCTCGTTCATGTATTTTAAGTTTATTAAATAAGAGCGATGCGGCTTGTAAAACAATGGTTTATTAGATAGCTGGTCTGTGAAATGTTTTAAGGTTTTACAAATAAGCTCTGTCTTTCCGTTTTGTAAATACACTTTAGTGTACACGCCATCTGCTTCAAACAACAAGATATCTTCATGCGATACAAACCTAATGCCTTTTGGCACTTCTAGTGCTATTTTATTTAAAGCCAGTTGCTGAAAATTACGTTCTAAATTTAATAGTTTTTCTTTTACAAAATTTTCTTCATTGTTAACCGAAGCTTTTAAAACGGCACTTTTAATCTCTTCAACATCTATTGGTTTCAATAAATAATCTACTGCAGATAGTTTGAAAGCGTCTATAGCATAATGTCCATAAGCGGTTGTAAATATAATTTGAAAATTTACAGCATCGTTTTTAAAAAACTCCATGATTTGCAATCCAGAATGGTTAGGCATTTCGATATCTAAAAAAACAATATCTGGCTGTTCTGCTTTTATAATTGCTACGCCATCTACTAAATTTTCTGCTTCAAAAACTGTATTTATTTCTGGACATTCTTCTTCTATTAAAGTATGCAGAATGCGTCTTGCGCGTTTTTCGTCGTCTATAATTATCGCTTTCATAATTTAATAGTTAATGCGTTATGTTCATTTTAATAGTCACTTTTGTTCCTGCTACTTTCTCGTTTTTATCTAGAACATCTTCAATTTCTAGTTGCACTTTTTTATTTTGACTGCTATTCAATAAATCTATTCGTTTTTGGTTAGCAGATGTTGCAAAAGATTTGTGGTTATCTAAACGTTGATTTTTTATTATTGCAGATGCTTTTCTTCCAATTCCATTATCTATAATCTCGCAGATTAACTGATTGTTTTCTTGATTTTTTGTGAAATTCAATTGCAAT
>NZ_JALZVX010000133.1 GCF_023299985.1 Lacinutrix sp.
GTAGGCGTAAGAGAAGGTTCTACAGTAAAGCGTACAGAACGTATTGCATCTATTAAAGTAGGTGAAGGTATTGTTGGTCGTGTTGTAGATACTTTAGGAAACCCTATTGATGGAAAAGGACCTATAACTGGTGAAACTTACGAGATGCCTCTAGAGCGTAAAGCTCCAGGTGTAATTTACAGAGAGCCAGTAACAGAACCATTACAAACAGGAATTAAAGCAATTGATGCAATGATTCCAGTAGGTAGAGGACAACGTGAGTTAGTAATTGGTGACAGACAAACAGGTAAAACTGCAGTTTGTATTGATGCTATCTTAAATCAAAAAGAATTTTACGATGCAGGCGAGCCTGTATATTGTATATATGTAGCTGTAGGTCAAAAAGCAGCAACAGTAGCATTAATTGCTAAAACTTTAGAAGAAAAAGGCGCTTTAGCTTATACAACAATTGTAGCAGCAAACGCAAGTGATCCTGCAGCAATGCAAGTTTATGCACCATTTACTGGAGCTTCTATTGGAGAATATTTTAGAGATACTGGTAGACCAGCTTTAATTGTTTTTGATGATTTATCTAAACAAGCCGTTGCTTATCGTGAGGTTTCTTTATTATTAAGACGTCCACCAGGACGTGAAGCATATCCTGGAGATGTATTTTATTTACACTCAAGATTATTAGAGCGTTCTGCAAAAATTATTAATAATGATGCTATTGCTAGTGAAATGAACGATTTACCAGATTCGCTTAAGCCAATCGTAAAAGGTGGTGGTTCATTAACAGCTTTACCAATTATTGAAACACAAGCAGGTGACGTATCAGCATACATACCAACAAATGTAATTTCAATTACAGATGGACAAATTTTCTTAGATGGAGATTTATTTAACTCTGGTGTACGTCCAGCAATTAACGTAGGTATTTCTGTATCTCGAGTTGGTGGTAATGCACAGATTAAAGCAATGAAAAAAGTATCTGGAACATTAAAATTAGATCAAGCACAGTATCGTGAATTAGAAGCGTTTGCTAAGTTTGGATCAGATTTAGATGCAGTAACTTTAAATGTAATAGAAAAAGGAAAGCGTAACGTAGAGATTTTAAAGCAAGGTCAAAACGATCCGTTTAAAGTAGAAGATCAAGTAGCAATTATTTATGCTGGATCTAAAAACTTATTAAAAGACGTTCCTGTAAATAAAATTAAAGAGTTCGAAAGAGATTATTTAGAATTCTTAAACGCTAAGCATAGAGGTGTTTTAGATACTTTAAAAGCAGGAAAATTAACTGATGAGGTTACAGACACATTAATTACAGTGTGTAAAGATCTTTCAGCTAAGTATAGAGCTTAAAATAGTTAAGAGTTTAGAGTTATAAGTTTAGAGTTTTCTAACTCATAACTCTAGATTTTAATAATAAAACTAATGTCACTCTGAGCTTGTCGAAGAGTCTTTATAAAAATAAAGAATGGCTAATCTTAAAGAAATACGTAATAGAATATCATCAGTGTCTTCAACGATGCAGATTACTAGTGCCATGAAAATGGTATCTGCTGCAAAGTTAAAGAAAGCACAAGATGCTATTACAGCAATGCGTCCTTATGCAGATAAGTTAACTGAACTTTTACAAAGTTTAAGTGCTACGCTAGATGCAGATACTGGAAGTCAATATTCTGAAGTAAGAGACGTAAAAAATGTACTTATTGTTTCAATTTCTTCAAATAGAGGTTTAGCAGGTGCTTTTAACTCTAACATTATTAAGCATACGCAACACTTAATTGATAATGTTCACACAGGAAAAAACGTTTCAGTAATAGCCATTGGAAAGAAAATAAACGATGCTTTTACTAAAAAAGGAATTGTTGCTGGAAATCACAGTGAATTATACGATGATTTAACGTTTGATAATGTTGCAACAATAGCAGAAATGCTTATGGAGAAATTTGTTACTGGTGAGTTTGATAAAATTGAAATTGTTTACAACAAATTTAAAAATGCAGCAACTCAAATTGTAATGACTGAGCAGTTTTTACCAATTGTACCTATTGAAGGCGCAGTAGTAGTAAATGCAGATTATGTTTTTGAGCCTTCTAAATTAGAAATAGTAGAGCAGTTAATACCAAAGTCTTTAAAGACTCAATTATACAAAGGCATTAGAGATAGTTTTGCAAGTGAACATGGTGCACGTATGACAGCTATGCACAAAGCAACAGATAACGCAACAGAGCTTAGAGATCAATTAAAATTAACATACAATAAAGCACGTCAAGCTTCTATTACCAACGAGATCTTAGAGATAGTTGGTGGAGCAGAGGCTTTAAATAACTAGTTAATAATTCTTTATAAAAAGAATAATAAAAATTTAAAAAAACCTTATTCAGTTTGGATAAGGTTTTTTTATGTAAAAAATGTAGGACTTTACTTGTAAAATTCTATTTTTGTAGCTTTAATAAACCATAAAAATAAATTTTAAAATATTACCTATGAAAAAATTATTCGCTGTACTACTATTATTAATTTGTTTTAATGTTTCGGCTCAATTAAAAGTTGGTAATATCGACCTTGATTTTGGAAAAACAATTACAAATAAAGATGGAGATATTATAAAAATAGCTGGTGAAAAAAATAATACAGTTTATGCGTTAGCTAGAAAAAAGAAAAATTTCTTTTTACAAACTTTTGACGCTTCAACAAAAGCTTTTAAAAGTAGTTCACTACTTAAATTCGACAAAATTAATGGTAATAAATTACAAATAGAAGATTTAGCTATTGTAGGTGAGAAAGTATTTTTAATGCTATCTTATTATAATAAAAAAGGAAAAACATATAATTTTTTAGCAAAAGAAATATCAGGAAAGAAGATTGTTAAAACTACAAAAGTACTTTCTGTCCCTGTAGAAAGTAGGAAGAAGAAAGGTAGTTTTGTATTCACTCCATCCTATGACGAGTTTAATTACCTTATTACTCACGTAGGTATTAATTCTAGAAAAGAACAATTAAAATACACTGTAATTTTATTAGACGATAATCTAACAGAAGTTTTAAATGATAGTTATGAAATTGTTTTTGAAGAGAAGAATAGACAGCTATTCGATTTTTCTGATGTTCAAGTAAATGAACATGGAGATGTTTTAATAGCAACAACAGAAAGCTATAGAGATAAAAAGAAGAAAACAAGTGTTAATAATATAACAATTCATTCTTATTTAGCTAAAAGCAATTATAAGAAGCAAGTTACAAATGTAAGCCTGTCTGGTAAAAGAGCATTAAACTGTAGCTTAATGGAAACAAAAGATAATACGTTACATGCTATTGGTTTTTATTCTGATATTAAAAAAAGTGGAAAAGCAGAATCGACAGTAGAAGGTATTTACGATGTTACCTTTAATTATAACACTGGAGAAGTCACTAAGAAAACGTTTAATGATTTTACTTTTGACGTTAAAAAACAACTTATTGGAGAAAGAAGAGCTAAAAAAGGTAAAGATTTAAAACCGTATTACCAAAATATTTCTTTTGTAGAAAGAGATAATGGAGGTGTTATTGTGCTTTCAGAATATAAACTTATTGTTGTAGGTAAATCAAGTGGAATAGGTCCTTTATCTATTACACCTTATACTTATATAACAAACGAAATTATAGTTACAGCTTTAAATAAAGACGGAACTTTAGATTGGAGTAATGTTATACCAAAAGAGCAGCAAGTAAAAGTTTCTGAGTTAGGATTATCTATTTCATTTGCAGGTAGTTCTGGAGGAGTTTCTGTATCTGCTGGGTTATATTTTCCTTTAACCGTTTTAGGTAATGGACCAGAATACTTGAGCGCTATACCAATCTATCATAACGGTCAATTAACTGTTATTGTTAACGACGATCCTAAAAATATTGGAATCACAAAAATGGACGATGTTAAAAAGGTTAGAAACGTAAACAAAATGATACCAGTAGCATTTTCTTTTAACGAAAAAACAGGAGAGTTAACAAGAACCGATCCTAGTGAATTTGAAAAGAAACAAATAGTTGTAAGACCAGCTACAAAATATGCTAAAAGTTCTAACAATTACCTTATTTATGGTGGTAACAAAAAAGGGAATTCATTAGGTGAGTTAACTATTGATTAACACCTACAAAAGAATTAAAAAAAACCTTATTCAATTTGAATAAGGTTTTTTTCGTTTAACTTACTTTTATAATTTAGTAAAAAACGGAACAAAATTTGTTTTACTATATTTATAATTAAATTAAATCAATATGAAACTATATAAATCATTAGTATTTTTAAGCTTGTATGTAGTAATACTAATCAGTTTTACAAATTGTAAGAGTTCAAAACAAGTAAATAGTATGGAGGAAATAGAACATACAGATAATGCAGATCAGGATCATACAGAGCATGCAGCAGAAGGTGATAATACAGAAGCAGAGCATACGCAGGTAACTCAAGGAAGAGGTAAGCAGACACCACTTTTTATACGAGAAACGTATTTTCAAACCTGGATTGCTGGAAAACAAGCTGGAGGATCTGGAATAAATATTTATTTCCCAATGTTAATTAACCAATCTAATTACAAATTAGAGAAAGTTTATTTTAGAGGCATGATTGGAGACATGCAATCTGGGAAAGCATCGCATTTTGCAAATTTAAAATCTAATAATGGTGATTTAGTAATGAGTAATGATGAAAATGCCGAATATGGTAACACCATTCCAACAAAACAAGAACCTTTTCCTTTTAAATTAGAGTCTAATGAATGTATGATAAGTTATATAGATAATGGCAAAATACAGTACTTTCAAGTCTATAATATTATTGAAAAAAAGGGAGACTATTTTCCTTCTGCTCCACCAAAAAAAGACTAAAAACTAGATTTTTCTATTTAATTCATTAACTATTTCTAATACCTATTAGTAAAATTTAAAAAGTAAACCCAAATACTTTTATAGGTCTAACAGAATCAATACATTTAGACTAATAATTTTTATACTAATTTGAGCGGATTTAAATCTCTTTTTAAACAAACATTTATTTATGGTTTAGCAACTGTGCTACCACGAATGTTAAGTTTTATTTTAGTTCCACTTTATACAGATCCAGAAGTGCTTTCTGTAGCAGAATACGGACGAGTTTCTTTCATATTCGCTTATTTTGTACTCTTTAATGTTGTTTTAGCTTATGGGATGGAAACAGCTTTTTTTAGGTTTTTTAATAAGGAAGACAACCAAGAAAAAGTAACAAGTACTTCTGCAATATCATTGATAGTTAGCTCCTTTACTTTATTAGGGTTAGCTTTTTTGTTAAGAAATCAAATTTCAACTCTAATAAATATAGAGCTTAAGTATTTAAACCTAATCTTTATTATTCTGTTATTAGATGCTTTAGTAATTATACCTTTTGCATGGTTGCGAGCAACAGCAAGACCAATGCGTTACGCAGTTATAAAAATATTAAACGTAGCAATTAACTTAGGCTTAAGTGTTTTCCTGTTGATATATTTAAAAGATTTATCGCAAAGTAATTCCGTTTTTAATAGTATTTATAAACCAGATTTCGAAATCAGTTACATATTTATTTCAAACTTGGTAGCAAGCGCTACAACGTTATTACTATTACTTTCATTTTACTCTAAAATCGAATTTAAATTCGATACCGTTTTATGGAAAAAGATGATGCGTTACGCAATGCCAGTTTTAATTGCAGGTGTTGCTTATTCTGTAAATGAAACTTTTGATAGAATTTTACTAGAAAAATTATTGCCTTCAAATATTGCCGACGAACAAATTGGAATGTATTCTGCTTGTTACAAGCTAGCTTTATTTATGACCTTGTTTGCAACTGCTTTTCGTCTAGGTATAGAGCCTTATTTTTTTAGTCACTCTAAAACCGAAAATCCTCAAAAAAACTATGCTAAAATTTTAGAATACTTTGTAGCTTTTGGTTCTGTAATTTTATTAAGCGTTGTTGTTTTTGCAGATATATTAAAACCATATATTATTAGAAGCGAAGCTTATTACAAAGCTATGTGGATTGTACCTTTTATTTTGTTAGCTAATTTTTGTTTAGGAATTTATCACAACCTTTCTGTTTGGTACAAAATAACAGATCGCACAAAGTTTGGTGCTTATATTTCAATATTTGGAGCCATAGTGACGTTGGTATTAAATTATATATTAATCCCAAAAATAGGATTTAAAGGTTCGGCAATAGCAACACTTGCAGCATACGCAATAATGATGTTATTATCCTTTTACTTTGGAAGAAAATACTATCCTATTCCTTATAACTTAAAAAGGATTGCACTATATTTTAGTCTTTCAATGGTATTATCAATGCTGTATTTCTATAATTTTAGAGGTAATTATGTTATTGGGATTGGAGCATTAATTGTATTTTTAGGCTTAGTTTTTCAGCTTGAAAAAAATGAAATAAAACAATTACTAAAAAGTAAGTAACCTGTCATTCAGAACGTAGTGAAGAATCTTATGATAGATCAATCAATATGAAAATAAAAATAATAAACAAATCGGCTCACGCATTACCACATTATGAAACCATTGCCTCTGCAGGAATGGACTTGAGAGCAAATATTAAAGAAAGCATTACATTAAAACCTATGGAACGCGCAATAGTAACAACAGGCCTGTTTTTAGAGCTTCCTATTGGAATAGAAGCACAAGTAAGACCTAGAAGTGGTCTTGCAGCAAAAAAAGGCGTTACAGTGCTTAATGCGCCAGGAACGGTTGATGCAGATTACAGAGGAGAAGTAGGTGTAATTTTAGTTAATTTGTCTTCAGAAGTATTCATCATCGAAAACGGAGAACGCATAGCTCAGCTTGTTATCGCCAAACATGAAAGAGCAGAATGGCAAGCAGTAGAAACACTTTCTGAGACCGAAAGAGGAGCAGGTGGTTTTGGAAGTACAGGAGTAAAATAAAATAACCAATTATGAAAAATTTATTCGCATTAATACTAGCATTAATAAGTACAGTAGTATTAGCTCAAGACAAATCAGATAAAATAGTAACCGTTGGTTACGATGCCTGCGAATGTATTGGCGAAATAGATTTAAAACTAGATTACGAAGGTAAAAGTAAAGCAATTAATAGCTGTATAGAAAGTGCTAATTCATCATATCAACTGTTAAACAAATTAACTACAGTTTCTCAAACTCTAAAAGAGAATGAGGCTACAAAAGATTCTATTAATGCTATTAAAAAAGAAGTAAATATCACAATTTACACAAACGAAGATGTGCAAGAGATTAGAGACTATCTCTTAGAAACGTGTGGAGACATGGAAAGCATCTATTTTTCCAGTAATAAAACAACAAGAAAATCGTATTCAAAAAACGAAAAAGCTTTAAAACAGTTTAGTCTAGGTATAGAAGCAGGAGAAGCTCAAGATTATGAAAAAGCATTAAAACACTACAAAAAAGCGGTTGCTATAGATAAGAAATTTGCTTTTGCTTGGGATAATTTAGGTATTACTTATAGACTATTAAATAAAAATAAAGAAGCTGTAGAGGCTTATAAAAAATCTCTAAAACTAGATGCTAAAGGTAAAATACCACTAATGAATATTGGTGTTGCTTACGAGAAATTAGGAGAATATGATAACGCTATAAAGTACTATAATAAGTACAAAAAAATATATAAAAAGGATCCAGAAGCGCCTTATGGTCTTGGAAGAATGTATTTTGAAAACAAGCAATATATGCAGGCAGTAGATAACATGATGCAAGCCTACATACTATACATCGAGATAGAATCACCTTACAAAAAAGATGCAGAAGCGAATCTTAAAATAATGTATCAAGCATTAAAAGCAGAAGATAAGCTAGACATTTTTAAAGCAGCCGCAAAAAAGAATAAAATAGATTTATAAAATTCATCATTTTTATAAAAAACAAATCAATATATTATGAAAATAATAGTACCAATGGCAGGACGAGGTTCTCGACTGCGTCCACATAGTTTAACAGTGCCAAAACCATTAATTCCTGTTGCAGGACAACCAATTGTACATCGTTTAGTTAAAGATATTGTTAAGGTTTTAAATCAACCAATTGAAGAAATTGCCTTTGTTTTAGGCGATCCAGCTTGGTTTGGAGACGACGTTGTTTCTAGTTTAGAAGCTTTAGCAAAAAGTTTAGGTGCAAAGGCATCTATTTATAGACAAGACCAACCTTTAGGAACTGGTCATGCAATAATGTGCGCAAAAGAGTCACTTTCTGGACCAGCAGTTATTGCTTATGCAGATACACTTATTCGTGCAAATTTTGATTTAGATCCAGAAGCAGATTCTGTAATTTGGGTAAAACAAGTAGATAAACCAGAAGCGTATGGTGTTGTTAAGTTAAACAACAATAAAGAAATTGTAGAATTGGTAGAAAAGCCAGAACAATTTGTTAGCGATTTAGCAGTTATTGGAATTTATTATTTTAAAGAAGTTTCGGCCTTAAAAGCAGAACTTCAAAAAGTACTAGATAATAACATTATTAATGGAGGAGAATACCAAATTAACGATGGTATTAAAGGCATGATGGCTAACGGTAAAGTTTTTAAAACAGGCGAAGTTAGCGAATGGATGGACTGCGGAAACAAAGCAGTAACATTAGAAACTAACCAACGTATGCTAGGCTTCTTAAAAGACGATGGAGAAGAAAAACTTATTGCTTCTTCAGTAAAGAACGAAAATTCAAATATTATTGAACCGTGTTATATTGGTGAGAATGTTATACTAAAAAACACTACAATTGGACCTAATGTTTCTATTGGAAACAACTGTGTTATAGAAGATAGTACAGTTAAAAATAGTTTAATACAGAATGAAACCACAATAAAAAACGCTAATTTAGACGAAGCTATGATTGGTAATCACGTTAAGTACGATGGAAAGTTTACCAAAATTAGTATAGGAGATTATTCAATTTTAGAATAACCTAGTTTCTGCAACTTGTGCTGAACTCGTTTTCAGTAAGACAGAAATCTCATAAATTTTTTGGAATAATCTTTGAAATGTCATTCAGAGCGAAAGCGAAGAATCTAACATAAATGAACAAACTAAGCTATATATTACTTTTTATCTTTGGGATATTTCTATGTCCTTTAGTTACTTCTGCGCAAGTAGATTTTAATGCAACACCAGACGACGACTTAGGAAACGTGTCAGACGAGTTTCAAGAATTATTTTACGAGGCACTTCAGCAAAAAGCAAGAGAAAACTACGACAAAGCTATTATTGCCTTGCAAAAAGCTATAGAAATAGACGATTCTGAATCTATTCTTTATTTCGAATTAGGTAAAAATTACAACAAACTTAAAAATTTTGGTGCTGCAGAAGATGCCCTTAAAAAAGCAGTAAGTAAAGAGCCTGAAAACGAGTGGTATTTAGATGAGCTATACGAAAGTTACGCACAACAAAAAGAATACGATAAAGCAATAAAAACAATTAAGCAACTGGTAAAATACCATCCTGATTATAAAGAAGATTTGGCTGCTTTGTATGTAAGAACAAAAAAATATAAAGAAGCAATAGATGTTTTAGACGATTTAGATGAAGAAATAGGTGTTTCAGATTCTAGAGACCGTTTAAGAAATCAAATTTATAATGCCACAGGACAAAAGAAAAAACAAATTAAAAATTTAGAAGAGCGTGTTGACGAGAATCCTGAAGCCGAAAAAAACTACTTGGCTTTAATTTTTAGATATAGCGAAAGTAATAACACTAAAAAAGCCTTTGAAACTGCTAAAAAGTTATTAGAGGTGCATCCAGAATCGCAATTAGTCCATTTAGCACTATATAAATTTTATTTAGATGACAATAAAGCTGAAATGGCTATAAAATCTATGAAAGTTGTTTTAGGAAGCCGTAAAATTAAACCGGAAGCAAAACTAAAAGTATTAGCAGATTTTGTAAATTTTGTGGGCAAGAATCCACAATACGAAAAAGATTTAGTAGATATTACTTCTTTAGTTAGCGAAAGTGCTGCAGACACTAAAACGTTTATTGAAATTGCACAGTATTATTTAACTAAAGACGATAAGGTAAAAGCTATAGAATACTACATAAAAGCACAAAACTTAGAACCTGAAAACTTTACTATTTTAAGAAACATTATCTTATTACATATTGATTTAAAGGAATTTAAAAAAGCAGAACAAAAAAGCACAGTAGGTTTAGAAAAATATCCTGCACAACCAGTTCTTTATCTTATAAATGGCGTTGCATTAAACCAGTTATCTAATTATAAAGAAGCTATAGAAACACTTGAAACAGGTTTAGATTATATTATAGAAGATAATAAAATGGAAGCCGATTTTTACAAGCAGTTAAGTAAAGCTTATACTGGCATAAACAATTTAGCGAAAGCAAAAACGTTTACTGATAAAGCTAAAAAGCTAGAAATCCCTAATTAAATGACATTTAAACCTCAAATAATTTCCCTAATATTTGTGCTTTGTATTGGTTTAGTAAGTTGTAAATCTGCCAAAACAGTTGCAGACGATGGCACTTTAAATACAAACCTATCTGCAAAGCAAATAATAAAAAACAACGTTAAAAGTGATTCTAAATTTAAAACGTTAAGTGCGAAATTAAAAATAGAATCTCATGAGGGTAAAAAGTCTCAATCTGTTTCTGTGTCTTTAAGAATGGAAAAAGACAAAACCATCTGGATGAGTAAACTAGGCATAGTAAAAGCACTAATAACTCCAACTAGAGTAGCCTTTTATAATAAATTAGATGGCACTTATTTTGATGGAGATTTTAGTTATTTAAGCGAGCTGTTAGGTACAGAATTAGACTTTAATAAGGTACAAGCTCTACTTTTAGGAGAGCCTGTTTTTAAACCCAATACAAAAGAGTACCAAGCTTCAGTTTTCGAAAAATCTTATATGCTTGCGCCTATAAAGCAAGACGATTTATTCGAGTTGTTTTTACTTTTTAATCCTACACATTTTAAAATGGATTCGCAGCAAATTACACAATCAAAGACTAAACGACATCTTGAAATAAATTATTTAGCCTATCAAGAAGTAGAGAAAGAAATACTACCTGAACGTATTAAAATTATAGCTTTAGAAAATGACGATCAACTAAAAATAGATCTAGAATACAAAGGTGTAACATTAAATCAAGACCTTAGGTTTCCTTTTAAAATACCATCTGGTTACAACAAAATAGAACTTTAATAATGCATATTTTTCAAAATAAAATATTAGTTTTTAGTCTGCTATTTTTTAGTAGCACTTTTATTTTTGCGCAAAGCGGAAAGCAGAAAGAACTAGAAGCAAGACGTCTAGAAATTACTAGAGAAATACAGCAAATAAACAAGTTGCTAACTTCAAATCAATCTAAAAAAAAATCTGAAGTTTCTCAAATTGAAGATTTAAGTTTAAAAGTTAGTGCGAGAGAAAATCTTATAAAAGTTACCAATCAGCAAGCTAATTTGTTAACACGTGAGATTAACAATAACCAGAAGCAGATTACAGAAAACAGAGATGAGCTTACGCTTTTAAAAGCAGGTTACGCTAAAATGCTACAACAAGCGTATAAGAATAAAAACAAGCAAAGCCGTGTTATGTTTCTATTATCTTCTACAAATTTTAAGCAGGCTTATAAACGTGTTCAGTATTTAAATCAATACGCAGATTACCAAAAAGAGCAAGCCAACAAGATAAAAGCAAAAACAATTACACTACAAGAAGCAAACACAAACTTGTTAACTCAAAAAGCAACAAAAAGTAAATTAATTACCGAAAATAAAAAAGCACAAAAAGCATTAGAAGTAGAGCGTAGTCAGCACGAAATGATTATGAAGTCTATTAAAAAGGACTTAAACAAATACACAGCTCAAGTAAAAACAAAGCAAAAAGAAGCCAGACGCATCGATAGTGAAATAGATAAATTAATTAGTGCTGCTATTGCTGCATCTAACAAAAAAGCTGGAGTAAAAACTACAACAAAATCTAAAAGCTTTGCTTTAACAGCAGAAGCAAAGGCGCTTGCTGCAGACTTTCTAGGTAATAAAGGTAAATTACCTTGGCCAGTAGAAAAAGGTGTTATTAAATTGCGCTATGGTAAGCAACGTTCTCCTGTAGACCGTAACTTAACTATTAATAGTAATGGTGTTAGAATTTCTACAGAGAAAGGCGAAAAAGTACGTGCCGTTTTTAATGGTGAAGTTATGGGTATTTTAAAGCCTAGACGTAGTAATCCTATTGTAATGGTTAAACATGGTAACTACATTACTACGTATCAAAATTTAGGTAAAATTTACGTAAAAAAAGGCGATAAAGTAACTACAAAACAGGAGATTGGAGAAGTGTTTACTAATCCTTCAACTGGCGAAACTATTCTAAAATTTAGAATTGATAAAGATAATAAAACACAGAATCCTTCGAGTTGGATTTTTAAAATGTAAAATTTCAAAAACTTGAATTTTTAGAAATAATCAAACAATGAAAAATCAATATTTGCAATATTTCTACTATGCTTTGGCACCTTGATTGATTGCAAAAGTTCAAATGCTAGCCTTGAAAAAAATGGTTTAAATAAAACATATATAGAGTTTTTAGGTGGAAAGCTAGATAAATTACTTAAAGAAGATCAATTAACAACAAAACAATTTATATCTAAAAATGGTTGTAATAAAGAGGAAACTTCCTTTGCTAAACGAGCTATGATGCTTTATTAAAAGGAGATCTTAAAAAAAATTAGTTCATCATGTTTGAATAGTTATTTTGAAAAAAATCAAAATCCGCCATTTAATATAGCTTTCGTTGGAGTATTTAACTGTGAGACTTATTGATTGAAAAGAATTCTATTTTTAAATTAATCAAACAACGCCTTCAACTCAGTAGCATCATTAGGTTTTATTTTACCAGCCAATAGTAAACTTAATTGTTTACGTCTTAAAGCACCATCAAAACGTTTAATCTCTTCTTCGGTTTCAGGAATTAATTCTGGTACGCGAACAGGTCTTCCAGTTTCATCTACTGCAACAAAAGTATAAATAGCTTCGTTGGCTTTAGCTTTAACACCAGATTCTCTGTCTTCTATCCAAACATCTATATAAATTTCCATAGAGCTTGAAAAAGCTCGAGACACTTTAGCATCTACAGTAACTACACTTCCTAAAGGAATAGCACGATTAAAAGCCACATGGTTTACAGAAGCTGTTACTACAATACGTCTAGAATGACGACGTGCACTAATACCTGCAGCACGATCCATTCTTGCTAATAATTCGCCACCAAAAAGGTTGTTAATTGGGTTGGTTTCACCAGGTAAAACCATATCTGTCATTATTGTTCTTGAGTCTTTTGCTGTTCTTGCTTCCATATTTTGTAATTCCTGCGAAGGCAGGAATCTAATATTGTTGTTTTCTTTATACTTTTTGAAAACTTCTGTTAAGACGAAAATTAAACACTTCTTGAGATCCTGAAACAAGTTCAGGATGACATTTTTTAAAACACAAAGGTAAGCCGATTTAGAATTTCAGCTTTTAAAATTTAGGAAAATTTAAGATTAAATTTAATCTAAGTCTTTAACCAGTAGCCAAGCCTCTTGATTATTACTTTGGCGAATAGATTTTAGCTCGTTAATTGCTTCATTTCTGTCGCTAAAACTAGCATAAGCAACCTGGTGCAATCCGTATTTGTTAACGCCTATTTTTCTAGCTTTAAAACCTAGTTCTTGTAGTTGCGATACTTTTTTATCACAGTTATTTTCTACTCTAAAAGCACCAGCAACAACATGGTAATTTCCATACTGCTTACTCACATTTAAAGTAGCGGCTGGCAATGGATTACTTATTACAAAAGTAGCTTCTTGAATTTTAGTTTCTAATTGAGCATTAGCCTCTTCTTGTGCTATTTCGTTATGCGAATTAATCTCGTTTACATAATGGTTACCAGTAAATAATCCACCTACAGTTAATGCAATTAATACAACAGCAGCATATTTAAGATAAGGTTTAGCTTTACGTTTTTCTGGAGTAATTGTTAATGGAATTACCTTTTCAATAGCTTCAACTTCTTCCTTGTAAACTTCACGAGTAATAGCAGGAGAAACTAATTGAGATAAACCAAAAGCATCTGTTAAATAGTTTAAATGGTAGCTTGGATTAAATTCAAGTTTACCCTCATTATTAAGTTTTAACTCACCAACATTTTCAAGTAAAACTGTTTCGCCTTGCGTTAAATTAGACTTTAAAAATTTTACACGATTTGCAATTTTTATGGTAGCTGTTTCAAAAGGAATTTTCTCCACATCAGCAATATAACGCGCTAATAAACCATCGTTAGTTTGAATTTGCTCGTTAAACGATAATTGTTTTTTTGGCGGATAAAAGGCATTTGTAGATTCGTGAACAGTTGCCGATACGCGTTGCGATAAAAAAGCACCAAACTCAGGCACAGTAACACACTCGTAACGGTATAATAAATCACTTATGTAAGTCTCTAATTGCATAAAACAAAGTTAATTTTTTTTGTTGGCGAATAAAATTTAACACACATTAGTTATTAACAGCGTTAAAATTCTTTTATTGTAGTCTCAAAATCAATAGAATAAAATGACAGAAAATGA
>NZ_JALZVX010000134.1 GCF_023299985.1 Lacinutrix sp.
TTTTAACCTCATGGTTTGTAGGCGCTGTATTTGATTCTGTTTCGTTTAATGGTAAAACCGCAGTTAATAAAGCGATAGAAAAAATGGCTACTAATGTTAATTTAAGGAATTTCATAATTATTTGTTTATTTATAGATTGCTATTAATTTTTCAACTCAATAAAGTGGCAAATAATACCACTTTTAAATAGTACTCTAAAACAAATAATTTAGTATAAATAGAACAAATGTCTATACAATGGATTTTTATTGAGACGTTTTAAAGCCAAGGGTTACAATAAAAGAATGCTAATATATTAATATGCAGTGTATTACTTTTAAAAAATCGACAAAACGCATTAATACAGGATTAAAAGAATTATTAGCCGCTATTAGGTAAAATAAAAACGGTAAAAAGCAATAAAGTACTACAAAATAAAAAGCGTTCCTGTTTTTTATTTTGTAAAACTAAGAAACTATAGTTCTTTAAGACTAATAATATTAAGAGACAGGATTCAAATATCTCACGTTAATAAAAAACAAATATTTAAGCACTATTGATTTTGCCTTTAAAACAAGTTATAATTTATTGAATACTAAATTGGATAGTTATTAAAAGAATATTCAGTTTTGTTATTGTTTTTTATGTATTTACTCCAAAAAAAACATGAATCGTTTCATTATTACATCTCTTTTTTTACTTTTATTCGATTCTTCTTATGCTCAAAGTTTATTAGGCAACGTAAATTCTTTCGGGCTTTTACAAAAATAAATTTTTATAGAAGGTAACATACAGTACTCTTCTATTGAAAACAAAACGACTTCGTTTGGCATAAATCCAAAAGCCGGTTATTTTATTACAGATGATTTGGCAGTAGGTATCCAAGGTGATTTTAATCCGTTTAACAATACTGTTTTACCAACACCAGGACCTCCAAGAACCAAAACGCTAGGTTTAGAGAGCCTTCCTAAGATTTCTGTTATCATTTTAATTTCAGAATCGCGTCCAGAAATTTTTTCTAAAACTTCACTTTTTGCATCTGCAATTTTATCTGTACAGTAGGTATCTAAAACTGAATTTTTAGAAGTATTCTCTGATTTTTTAGACCCATTATTAGCAACACTTTTAATATTTTCTAAGCTCCAGGCTTAACCAAATGACTAATAAGTTCGTTTGGTGTTAATGGAAACGTTTTTAATTGTTCGAATGAAAAACCAACACCTGTTGTACACAGCGCAACTAGAATACAAAATTCACCTAAAGTTTGAGATGCTATTTTAAGCTTTACACTTTCTGCTTCATAAAACACAGCATCTACAGTACTATCTCCAGATGCAGACTCTGGCGGCTTTGCTGTTCTTGGCATAGATTTTAACCTTACCTCTGCCCATTCTTCTACATAATAAGCATCTTGACCAATACTTTCTATATATTTTAACAAAACAATGTCTTTATGTAACAAGGCTTTTAATAAATGAGCCGAAGAATATTCGGCATGCGAATACTCTTTAGCAATAGCCTGTGCAATATGTATTGTTTGTTTTAATTTATCGGAAATCAGTTGGTCTGTCATCTATTAACAAAGGAATTTGTTTTAGCTAAAAAAACTACTAAAAAATAATAGTATTTTCTTATAACTGTAGAATAATAATGCTTTCATTTTTATACTTTGAATGATTCTAGGTGAAGTTTCTTTAAAATATACAAATTCATTGAATTGATATTAATTAAAAAAATGAGAATAAATATTCCAGTTAGGCTATTTATAAAATACTGTAAAACAAAAAAGCATCCCGATTTTCTTTTCCGTAAACGGAAGAAAAAAGGAAAGCTTCTCATCGGTTTGAGCTATTTAACTAACTCTCTACCATATTAATGGACTACTACACCCATTAAGCAACACAACTAACTTTATTGCTTAAAAAAAGCTCCAACTATGTTGGAGCTTTTAGCAATTTCGCGGTCTGGACGGGACTCGAACCCGCGACCTTCGCCGTGACAGGGCGACATTCTAACCAACTGAACTACCAGACCGTTGCATATTGCGAGTGCAAATATAAACCGCTTAATTAATATTGCAAACCTTTTTACGTTTTTTTTTCAAAAAACAATTAAATAAATTTTTGACGCTCTAACATATAACTAGTTAGTATGGTATCAAAGTTTTTATTTATGTCTGCTTCAACATATTTTATACGGTTTTGACCACATTTTACGCGTAACTCATTAAAGTAATCGCTAACTAAAGCTTCGTAATTATCTTTTACTTGTTCGCTATACAAATTAATGTGCTCGCCAGTTTCAACATCTATAAACCGTTTTGGCTTATTATCGAAATCGAAAGTTAATTCTTTACTTCTATCAAAAACATGAAACAAAACTACTTCATGTTTATTATGTTTTAAATGTCTTAAAGCTTCAAATAACTTAACCTCATCTGTGGAGGTTTGAAACATATCTGTAAACACAAAAATAAGCGAGCGTCTGTGAATTTTCTCTGCTATTTGATGTAGATATTGATATGTTTCTGTTTGCTTATTATTAGGCTTGCTTAAAGCAGCATTACTTAACTGTGCCAATAACATTTGATGGTGACGTTCGCTCCCTTTTTCACCAGAGTAAAAATCGTAAGCATCACTATAAATACTTAAACCTACGGCATCGCGTTGTTTTTTAAGAATGTGCATTAATGATGCAGCAGCTAAAGCCGAAAACGAAATTTTATTCAAATTATCTATCGAGAAATTACGCATCTCGGGATAATGCATAGAGCTACTATTGTCTAAAATAATGTGGCAACGTAAATTAGTCTCGTCATCGTAACGTTTTGTGTAAAGCTTGTCGGTTTTTGCAAAAAGTTTCCAATCTATATGTCGTGTACTTTCGCCTTGATTATATATTTTATGCTCGGCAAACTCAGCCGAAAAACCGTGAAACGGACTTTTATGCATACCAGAAATAAAACCTTCAACAACTTGTTTTGCCAAGTGTTCAAGGTTTTTAAATCCGCCAGCTTTATTTAGTTCGTCTTGTAAATTCATATAGTTCCTAAAAAATTAGGAATATCTTTATTTATTACTCTATAACACCATCTACAATTCCGTAATCCTTAGACTCGTCTGCTCCCATCCAATGGTCACGATTAAAATCTTTCATTACTTTCTCGTATGTCTGTCCACAATTATCTGCTAAAATATGTGCACTTAACTCTTTTGTTTTAACAATTTCTTGAGCAGTAATTTCAATATCACTTGCTTGTCCTCTAGCTCCACCACTTGGTTGATGTATCATCACTCTAGCATGTGGCTGAATAAAACGTTTTCCTTTTGTACCAACAGATAATAAAATAGAGCCCATAGATGCTGCTAAACCTGTACAAACTGTAGAAACATCACTTTTTAGAGATTTAATAATATCATACATAGCAAAACCAGAGGTTACATAACCGCCTGGACTATTAATATATAAAGTAATATCTTTTGTTTCTATACTATCTAAATACAGTAATCTATCGATAACGTGCTTAGCACTCTTATCATTTACCATTCCCCAAAGAAAAACCTTTCTCTCGTCTAATAATTTACTATCTATTGCGTCTTGCGCTTTTGTTATTTTACTCATTATAATTTAATTTTTACTAAAATAAAAAAAGGTTTGCCATTATAGCAAACCTTTATCAATTCTTTATGAAATATATTTCTATAATAAAGCGTCGATTGCTTCAGCGTAAGACGCTTTAGGCGCTACACCTACTTGTCTCCCAACAACTTCTCCGTTTTGGAATACTAAAACTGTAGGTATGTTTCTTACACCATACTTAGCAGCAAACTCTTGGTTTGCATCTACATCCATTTTTCCAACAATAGCTTTACCTTCGTAATCTTCGCTTATTTGGTCTATAATTGGTCCAACCATTCTACAAGGTCCACACCAAGCTGCCCAAAAATCAACCATTACTGGCTTATCGCTTTTTAGTACTGTTTCTTCAAAATTTGCATCTGTGATTTCTAATGCCATAATATTATAATTTAATTGTGTTTTGTTCACTGTTAATATACAAACTTAGTCAAAAATTCTGCAAAACCTTACAACCTGGCAATTTGTTTAACTTATGGTAGTATTGATAGGGTTTATTTTAATTTGGACGCATGAACCAGGCTTTCCGCTATATCTTTTTTGCTTTATAGTGGCAAAAAAGGATGCCGCATCAATCCTTTGCGC
>NZ_JALZVX010000135.1 GCF_023299985.1 Lacinutrix sp.
AGTAAAATAAGAATAAGAGTGCATTTAGAAAAGTATTTCATGGATGTGGTAGTAATTTTTGATTGACTAAATTTACAAAAACATTTATCAATTTTTCTTAATATGAAAAACATACTCTTACTTTTTATACTATTTGCTGTTTTTAACTGTAATTCTTCTGAAGAAAAGAAACAAAATAAGAATTTACTTAATACTAAAGAAACTCCTGAAGCAGCTTTAAAACAATTTCCTAAACTAGAGCCAAACCGTTATAATGTTGCGTTTTTAATAATGGATGGTACTTTTAACACAGAACTCACTGCACCTTTCGATATTTTTCAACATACCATTTTTAGAGAAAATATTAAAGCCATGAATGTGTTTACAGTTGCAAATACAAATCATGCAATTACTACTTTTGAAGGCATGCGCATTATTCCAGATTACAACTATTTGCAAGATGCTTTACCAAAAATAGATATTCTAGTAATACCAAGCGCAGAACACCATTTAGATAGCGATCTAGAAGATGAAGCTATGCTTGATTTTGTAAAGAAAGTAGATAAGGAAGCGCAATTTGTAACCTCGCATTGCGATGGTGCTTTTGTATTAGCTAAGGCTGGATTATTAAATAATTCGGTTTCTACAACCTTCCCAAGCGATATTGATTTTATGCGTGAAATGTTTCCAAATTTAGACATCAAGAAAGAGGTACTTTTTGTACATGATGGTAAGTATATTACCTCAGCTGGTGGAGCAAAAAGTTTTGAAGCTTCTCTTTATTTGTGTGAATTACTTTATGGAAAAGAAATAGCAAAACAACTTGCTAAAGGCCTAGTTATAGATTGGAATATAAACACTATTCCTTATCTAATTATAGAGAAATAACCTATTGCATATCTACTATTAACCGACTATCAATATCTAAATCTGCTATTTTAATCACTTTTAGTTTAGCAATATCCTTATGTCTTGGATTTATTAAAATATTACTTGCCATTGGTAAAATAGCACAAGGCACTTTATAAGCTAATTTTTTATTAGCTTTTAAAAATTCAGTTCCTAAAATAGTTGTCGAACTTTTTGGCGGATTGTCTCTCCAGTTTTTATCTAAATCTTTTAGTTTTAATTTGGTATCTATTAAATTATCAGGAATTTCGAGTTCTATGTAACCAAAATCGTTTGTAAGATGTTTAAAATCTAAATGCACTAAAATCTCAAGAAGACTGGTAGATAAGCTATCCGAAAAATAAAGCATAGCCATACCTTTTTTGTTCCAACGTCCTCCAAATAAACGAGAACCTTCACCAGATAAATCTTCTAAATATTGCTTTTTTGCTATTCTAAATACACGCATATATTAAGAATAAACACCAAATTCTATACGACCTAAAACATCGCGAATTAATGCTGTACCAAAACTAGTATCTAACAAGCTAATAGGCTTGTTATAATTTAACACACGAATCTCGCTATGTAACCAAGAAGTAAAATTATCGAGCGTACCTAAAACCTCAATACCACGAGACACCACTTGTGCAATCTCTAAAATTTGCTCTGTACTATATACATTTAATAAATCGCTATCGTTCTTGCGTTGTATAGTACGATGCGAAATATGAATTAAATCACTCATGCGCTCCATAGAAATACCTAACAATTTACTTAACGTTAAAACAGCAGATTTAGGCAAACCTTTTCTTGTAATTTGAATAAGATCGAAATCGCTACTTATATCATGAGAGATACTTGTACTACCACCCAAAACACTTATAATTCTATCGTATTTATTATCTAAACCATAGAATGCTTCTGGTTCGTTTGCTAAGTTTAGAATACTATTGTCTTGTTTATATTGTTTCATAATTGCGACATTTTACACAAATATACTTCTTTTTGTCGTGTTTTTAAAATTTACAACTAACTATTATTTATTAATTTACAGTTAAATACTATTACTGGCTTAAAAATGCAATCTTAAACCTCCATATATATTAGCTCCTGCTGCAGGTTCAAAATAACGAGAACCAAAAGCATTTATTCTAATATTATCGTTATAGGTTTCGTCTAGTAAATTATTGATTCCAAAAAATGGAGATAGCGTTATTTTATGCAACTTAAAAGCCTGTTTAAATCTTAAATTTAAAATAGTGTAGGCATTGGTTGTAACTGTATTATTATCATTGGTAAATAGCGAACTTGTGTAACTGCCTTGTAACTGTATAAACAATCCTTTATTTGTAGTATAAGCAGAATTTAAAGAGATGCGATGTTTAGGTATTGCAGGAAGCACATTATTATTAAAAACACCATTACTAGTAACATAATTTCCATATTTAAAATCTGAAAATGTATAACTTGTATTAATAGCTAGATGTTTTGTTATTTTTTTATTTAAAGACAGTTCAATACCTTTTCGTTTACTACTTCCAGCATTTCTAAAAAAGGTTGCTCCAGATTCTAATTCTAAAGGCACTATATCGTTTCTTGTTTCTATAAAAAACAATACTAATTCTGCTTCAGTTTTTTTGTGTTTAAACTTGTAACCTATTTCGTAATTAATAGCTTCTTGGGCTTCGAGATTTTGATTAAAACCACCTTCGGTTAAAGGATTTGATGACAACTCACTTAAAACAGGAGTTTCAAAACTTGTGGAAACATTACTAAAAAGATAGCTACTTTCTTTTAGAGCGTAACTTAATCCTGCAGAAAAATTAAATGCATTTAAATTAATTCTGTCCGAATCGTTTCCATTATCTAGAAAATGATCTTCTGCTTTTAAAATATTAGAATCGTACCGAATACCTGCATTAAACAAAAATTTATTAATTTTAAATTGATCTAAAGCATAGATTCCAAACGTGTTTAAAATTTCGTTTTGATCTAAGGTTTTTTCTCCTTGAATACTTTCTAAATTTCTAAAACGTTGCCTAAGATCGTTTTGAAAAGCAAACTCATAACCTATTTGTAGTGTATTGGAAACGGTATTTTTTGTAGTATTAAAATCAATACTACTGCCATGACCAAAATAGTTTCTATTTAAATCTATTATACCTCCAAACTCAAACGGAAGTTTTGCATTAAAATCACGATTTGCAAAAAAAGCATAGGTATTTAATTTAGCAGTATTACTAATTTTATACTTGTAATTTGCGCCTAACTTAAATTGTTTAATGGATTCTTGGGTATCAAAATCTACATTTCTTTGTCTAGCTTGCCTTCTGTCTTGGTTTACCTCATCTTCAGTTAAGCCTCCAGAATCCTGAGCAAAAGGACTGTTAGTATAGTTTAAAACAATATTTAATTTTGAATTATTTGAAAATGAATGAAAAACTCTACTGTTAATATTAGTATTCTCAAACCCTGAAAAAGCGCGATATCCTTCAGTAGAAATATGATTTACTTGTACTAAATAATTTGTTTTTTCGGTTTTTAAACCTGTACTTAATTGATAGTGTTGCATACCGTAATTTCCTACAGTAGCGCCAAATTTAATATAATTTTTTTTTAATGAATCTAGCGTATTAATAGAAATAACGCCTCCTGAAGCGTTGCCATATAATACTGAAGATGCACCACGAATAACCTCAATATTCTTTATAGCACCAAGATTTAAATTATCTATTTGACCTTGACCATCTGGTGTTGTTTCTGGAATACCATCCACAATAATTTTAACACCTCTAATTCCAAATGAAGAACGTGCACCAAAACCACGAATAGACACACGCAAATCTTGAGAATAATTTGCAGCATTTAAAGTAAATAGTCCAGGAACATCTATTAAATAATCATTAAAACTTAATTGCTGCCTGCTGTCTTGACTCAATGTAAAATTTTGAGTGGTTACAGACATTGGTAATTTCTCTTTCGCTTCTATTATTTTAGAAGCATAAATTTTTACTGTTTCTAGATTTTCTATTGTAAGTGAATCTTGTTGCGCTATGCAAAAAATGCTAAATAGGAGTACAAAATAAGTGAGATTAATTTTTAACATTTTAAAGTTTTAGTTGATGAAAGTGATGTAACTAAAGTATAGTTTTTAAGCATTTTTACTTAAATAATTGAGGCTATAGCTAGTTAAAACTAAAACTTATTTATAGCATTATTTTTTACAACATGAGATAATACTATTTGCGTTTTAACTTCTCCATACGCTATTAATTGATCTATAAAAGTTTCTAAATGCTTTTGGTTTCTTAAAACAACTTCCATAACAATATTTTCGTTACCTGTTATCCTGTAGCAATTAATAACTTCGTCGTAAGTTTTTACCTTTTCTAAAAACGGTTTTAGCATACCCATAAAAGCGCGTAAATTAACAATCGCTTTAAACTGGTAGCCAACATCTATTGAAGACACCATGGTATTGTAGCTTTCTATTACACCTGCGTCTTCCATTTTTTTTATACGTTCTGAAACTGCTGGAGACGAAATACCTACCTGTCTTCCAATTTCTGCATTAGATTGTCTGGCATGCTTTTGTAAACAGTTTAATATTTTCCAGTTAAGTGTGTCTAAATTCATTTTAAAGAAATTTTATCAAATATATTTAATTTTTAAAGTAAATAACACATATTACTATGTTTTCCAAAGTAATATATTGAAACTTGTTATTAATTTTGATAAAAAATGATTAAATAAATGTTTTCTCAAATCCCATCTCATTTACCAGAGTTACCTATATACCAAAAGGCTATAGATATATCACATTTATCGCATAGCATCTCTATTTATTTAAGAGGCGATTTATCGCATTTAGATAGTGACGGAAAAGAGAATAAAAACATTTATTTTTCTGGAGATATTGTACAACAGTCTGTTTCGTTGGCACCAGAAATAATTAGAGCAGAATTAGAAACCTATTCTCACAAAAAACACAAACACCTTTCTACATTAAAAACACTTACCAATAGGTTGTACAAAAATTGTTCTCGGTTAGAAAAATCTAGCAGTAACGGAAAAGATTACATTCTTGTTTTAAGAAAAGAACTAAAGAGTTTTAAGAAACTACAGCGTAGTTGGGCTTTGACTTTGTAGTTATAAAAACGATACTATGTCTTTTGGTATATAAAAAGTAGTGCTAAAAAAAGACACTAACTTTCAGATTATATACAAGTAGAATTTTTAAAGTTTACTAACTATTTTGTTTTGGAAACGACTTGCTATGTTTTTTTATACATTGATAACCTTAATTATTTTTCAGTTTTTGTAATGTCTCTGGGAATATTAAAACACTTGCAAAACCTCTTTTCTTAAATGGCGAAATGGTTTTGTTTATATACTTTTCTTTAATATTCTGTTCAGCTATAGTTCCTTCAAAACCATAACCTAAATAAGTCTTTCCGTATTTTTTAGCACCTTTATTATATCCACGCTCTTTTGAATACCAACTTTCAACTTTGAATACTTCCACAATTAAACCTTTGTATTCACTAAGAACAAATTCAATGCGATTTCGTCTATATTCGGTAATATCCCATATTTCTTTTGTTGCTTGATAAATTGCATTTTCTCCAGAACCTCTATCGTAGGTTTTATTGATATTTATAATTACACAATTTTCTTCAATCTCATTTAACGGCTCCGCATTATAGAGTCTAATAACCTCATTAACTGTCATTAAACCTTTCTCAATTGAATTAACTCCACCTTGAATATTACCTCTTACATAATGTTCAAATTTCGGAATAAATTTAAACGTATCAATCAGAGCAGATTCAATTTCTAACGCATTTGATTCAGTTAATCCGTGTCTAACAATTAGATGTTTTACTTGATTTCCCTCAGATTTTATTCTTTTAATTTCTTCGTGTTTACTATTTACAATATCAATTTGTAATGGATTGTTTACGTGATAAAAAACTCTATTCCCTAAACCTTTTCCAACATAAAATGGCTCGTCAGTTATTGGGTCAATCAAGAGATAAACATAATATTTTAAATGTTCTATAGTTTTTGTATCAAACATCTTAACGGTTGTTTTTTCTAATTAAGCCTAACAAATCAACAAACAAAAAGCACATAACTAAATTATGCGCTCTTCTAATTTTACAAGATCCCAAAACACGTTTGGGATAAGCGATTCACACACTTTTTGCTAAAAAGCAAAAAGTGGTTCTCTGCTTACATATTCCTACGATACTGACCACCAACTTCAAATAGTGACGCAGTAATTTCTCCTAAAGAACACACTTTACAAACTTCCATTAAAGCTTCAAAAA
>NZ_JALZVX010000136.1 GCF_023299985.1 Lacinutrix sp.
TTTATGTTTTTTAAGTAATTATTTCTAAAATTACTTTCTAAGTGTTGTATTTTTGTTTTTTAATTTTTTCTATTGTTGTTTTGAAAGTACTACTAATAATTTTATTAATTTACTTGGGTATAAAAGTTGTCTCAAAATATTTTGGACCGCTAATACTTAAATATTTCACAAAAAAAGCAATGGAACGTTTTGGTGGTCAATTTCGTAACCCTGGAAATCAAAAACAAACACCACCACAAAAAGAAGGTGAAATCTCGATAGATAAAATGCCCGAAAATAAATCTTCAAACAAATCTGTTGGTGAATATGTAGATTACGAGGAAATTGATTAATTTTCAGTTTTAAGAATTATTCTATTTTTTATGCAATCAACTTTAAAAAAAATCTTGCCACATATTCTTGTGTTTGTAGGATTTATAATACTCTCTTTAGCCTATTTTAGTCCTGTTTTACAAGGCAAACAAATTTTACAAAGTGATATTTTGCAGTACAATGGTATGGCAAAGCAGCAACGCGATTTTAAAGTGCAAACAGGTAATGAAGCCTATTGGACAAATAGTGCTTTTGGTGGTATGCCAACCTATCAACTAGGTGCAAGATATCCATATACTTATATTAAAAAACTTGATTTAAGTTTACGGTTTTTACCACGTCCTGCAGATTACCTTTTCTTGTATTTTATTGGTTTTTACATACTTTTATTATGCTTAAAAGTAAATTTTAAACTCGCAGCACTTGGTGCATTAGCCTTTGGCTTTTCAACTTATTTAATTATTATTCTTGGTGTTGGGCACAATAGTAAAGCACATGCTATTGCATATATGCCTTTAGTTTTAAGTGGTATTGTGCTTACGTTTAGAAAAAAATACTTGCTTGGTTTTATTATTACTGCAATTGCTATGGGTTTACAACTGGTAGCAAACCATTTACAAATGACGTATTATTTAATGTTACTCGTTATTGTGCTTGGTATTGTATATTTAATAGATGCTTATAAGAGAAAAGTGCTACCACATTTTTTTAAATCTGTTGGTATTTTAACAGCAGCAGTTGTTCTAGCTGTAGGTTTAAATGCTGCTAATATAATGGCAACACAAGAATATGTTAAGGAAAGTATTCGAAGTAAATCTGAATTAACCATTAATCCTGATGGCTCATCTAAAAAAGATATAACTGCTGGTTTATCTAGAGAAAAAATAACAGAATATAGTTATGGTTATTTAGAAACTTTTAACCTTTTTATTCCAAGATTTCTTGGAGGTGGAATGGGAGAAGACCTAGGTAAAGAGTCTGCATTTTATAAGTTTTATAGGAGTCAAAACGTACCACCTTTAGAAGCTGCAGAAGCAGCAAAAGCTGTTCCTACTTATTGGGGAAACCAACCTATTGTAGAAGCGCCAGCTTATATTGGAGCAGTTGTTTTATTTCTTTTTGTTTTTGCACTGTTTTTAGTAAAAGGAAGATTAAAATGGTGGTTAGTATCAGGTTCAATTTTAGCATTATTATTATCCTACGGAAAAAACCTAGGTTTTCTAACCGACTTTTTTATAGATTTTGTGCCATTGTATAATAAGTTTAGAGCAGTAACTTCTATTCAAGTTGTCTTAGAACTTTGTATTCCTGTATTAGCAATCTTTGGGCTAGTAAAATTATTTAATGATTATGAAAAAGAGGAAGACAAATTTAAAGCATTAAAATTTTCAATATTAATTACTGCTGGATTATGTGTTTTGTTTTTGTTATTTAGATACACAGGAATTGTTTTAGATTTCGAAGGCATAAGAGATGCAGGTTGGGCAGAAGGAGGTGGAAAGCCATTTGTAGATGCTATTGTTGCAGATAGAAAATCAATTTTCACAAAAGATACCTTACGTACATTAGTACTTGTATTGCTGTCTGCTGGAACATTATATTTGTTTTTAAAGCAGAAACTTTCCGAAGTTAAAGTAGTAGTTGTCTTCGCTGTATTAATAGTTTTCGATTTAGTAGGAGTGGATAGACGTTATGTAAATACAGAAAATTTTGTATCGAGTAGAGAAGTACAAGCGCCTTTTAAACAAAATAATGCAGATAAGAAAATACTAAGTGAACCTGGTAATTTTAGAGTTTACGATGTAAGTTCTGGAGCAGGAAGAGCAATCTCTCAAAAAGTAGATGTAATGGCATCTGGAGCAACATCTGCACCATATTTTCACAATACTATTAATGGTTATAGTGCTGTTAGAATGAAACGTTTCGATGAGATTTCTAATTTCTTTCCATTTACAAGGCATCCAGAAATACTAAATATGCTTAACGTTAAGTATATTATTAGTGAAGATGAAAGTAAACAACCTTATCCTTATTTAAATACTGATGCGAATGGTAATGCTTGGTTTATTGAAAAACTAACTAAAGTAAATTCTGCAGACGAAGAGCTTATGTCTTTACTAGATTTAAATACTAAAAATGACGCTGTTGTTTTAGGTAAAGAAACCAGTTCTATTACAAAAAACACATTTACGCTAGATTCTCTAGCTTCAATAAATGTAAAAGAATACCAACCAAATTATATAAAATACGAAACTAATAACGTTAATAATGGTTATGCTGTGTTTTCAGAAATGTATTATGGTAATGGTTGGAATGCTTATGTAAACAGTGAAAAAGCAGACCACAATCGTGTAAACTACTTGTTAAGAGGTATGGAAATACCAAAAGGAAAAAACACGATAGAATTTAAGTTCGAGCCGCAAGTTGTAAAGACAGGAGGTACTATAGCACTAACAAGTTCCATTTTGTTAGGATTAATAGTTTTAGGCGGATTATTTTTTGAATTTAAAAAGAAGACTAAGTAAAAAAAATTCCTGTTTTTACAGGAATGACAACAATGGAAAAAAAGAAAGTTTTAATCATTACTTACTATTGGCCACCAGCAGGAGGACCAGGAGTACAGCGTTGGTTAAAATTTGTAAAATATTTACCTCAATTTGGAGTAGAACCTATTGTGTATTGTCCATCTAACCCTATTTATCCACAAACAGATAATAGTTTGATAGATCAAGTTCCTGAAGGAATTACGATACTTAAACAACCTATAAACGAACCTTATAAATTAGCAGGTTTTTTCTCTAAAAACTCTAAAACCATTAGTAAGGGTATAATACCAGAAGAAAAGAAGCAAAGTCCTATGCAAAAAGCGATGCTTTTTATTCGTGGTAATTTCTTTATTCCAGATGCTAGAAAAAACTGGATAAAACCTTCGGTTAGATACCTATCTACTTATATAAAAGATTTTGAAATAGATACCATTATTACAACTGGTCCACCACATAGCTTGCATATTATAGGTTTAAAATTAAAACAACAACTAGACATTAATTGGATTGCAGATTTTAGAGATCCCTGGACGACCATTGGTTATCACAAACAATTAAAACTTACGCAAGCTGCTAAAAATAAACACAAAATACTAGAAAGTAAAGTGCTAAATAACGCAGATACTATAATTGTAACAAGCGACGTTACTAAAACTGAATTTAGTGCTTTAACTAAAAAACCAATAGCAGTAATTACAAACGGTTATGATATTGAAACAAGTAATACAGAAACTTTAGATTTAGACTTTACATTGGCTCATGTTGGTTCGTTTTTATCAAAACGAAATCCAGAAATTTTATGGCAAGCATTACAAGAATTAATTTTAGAGAATCAAGATTTTGCTAAACACTTTAAGTTAAATTTAATTGGATTAGTAGGAGAGGAGATTTTAATAACTATAGAAAATTATAATTTAACTAAATATTTAAATAATATTGGTTATGTGTCACACAGTGAGTCTGTTATATTTCAGAAAAAAGCACAAGTTTTATTACTTGTAGAAATAGATTCTGAAAATACAAAAGCAATTATACCAGGAAAATTATTTGAGTATATGGTTTCTAATAGACCAATAATTGCCATAGGACCTTCTGGCTCTGATGTCGAAAAAATAATCCAGCAAACCAACACAGGAGATTATTTTTATTATAATGATTTAAAGACTTTAAAAAGAAAGCTTCTTAACCATTTTGAAGCCTTTAAAGCAGGTGATTTAAAAGTCGATCCAATAGGAGTTAACCAATATAGCAGAGAAAATTTAACCAAAAAATTATCTGAAGTAATTCTAGAACAATAACTATATTGAATTTAAACTTTAAAAAAAGTTATGGGAATTGTAATTAAACAGTCTATTCAAAACACAATCACTACCTATTTAGGTTTTGCAATTGGAGCTGTAAATGCATTATTTCTTTACACAAATTTTTTAACCGACGAGTATTATGGTTTAGTAGGTTACTTATTATCTACAGCCAATGTAATGATGCCTTTTTTTATGTTTGGTGTAAGTAATACATTAGTTAAGTTTTATTCATCTTACAAAACAAAAAAACAACAAAACAGCTTTTTAACGTTAATGCTATTTTTGCCATTAATAGCTATAATACCTATTGGTTTTATTGGTGTTTTGGGTTACGAATCCATTAGTAATTGGTTGTCTTCAGAAAACGAAATAATAAAAGATTATACTTATTTAATATATATAATTGCAATTGCAATGGCCTATTTCGAGGTGTTTTTTGCATGGAGTAAAATTCATTATAAGAGTGTGTTTGGTAATATAATGAAAGAGATATTTCACCGTTTAGCCATTATGTTGCTGCTTTTTGGATTACACAATAAACTAATTAACGTAGAACAATTTATTATAGCAATTGTTATAGTTTACGTGGTTAGGATGGTGATTATGAAGTTTTATGCTTTTAGTTTAAGATTACCAAAATTAGATTTAAAATTTAATTTTGAAGTAGCATCTGTATTAAAATACAGTTTTCTTATTATTATAGCAGGTTCTGTGGCTATGTTAATGCTAGATTTAGATAAGTTTATGATTGGTAAACTTAAACTAATCGAGAACATTGCATATTATAACGTAGCTATATTTATAGCAACTGTAATTGCTGTTCCAGCAAGAGCTATGCATCAAATTACATATCCTTTAACTGCTAAGTTTTTAAATGAAAACAATACTATAGCACTAGCAGAATTGTATAAAAAATCGTCAATAAACCTTTTAATTGTAAGTGGTCTTATTTTCATTTTAATAATTGTAAACATAAATCAATTATATATTTTATTACCTCAAGAATATAGTAAGGCTTTATTTGTGGTCTTTATTGTTTCAGTTGTAAAATTGATAGATAACCTTTTAGGTATAAACAATTCAATCATTTTTAATTCAAATTACTATAGAATTATACTCTTTTTTGGAGTACTAATTATTTTTGTTGCAGTTATTTTAAATTACCTATTAATTCCTGTTTACGATATTAATGGAGCAGCAATAGCTACTTTTTTAGCTATGTTATTATATAGTAGTATAAAAGTATGGTATGTAAATAAAAAATTTAAAATGCATCCTTTTTCATTGCAAACTGTTTATTCTTTGGTGCTAATCTTGCTTTTGTCAGTTTCGTTTTACTTTTGGGAGTTTGGTTTTTATCCAATAGTAAACATTATTGCAAAATCTTTTATAGCTGCTGCTATTTATTGTTTTGTTGTATATCGTTTTAAACTTTCAGAAGACATTACAATTATACTTAATAAGGTTTTACGACGATAATTAACTACATCAAAATACATTACAAAAAAAAATCCTGCAAATTGCTTTGGGAAGACAAGTAGCAGGATTTTAACAACTAATTAATTATATTTTATCTTCTATTAGATTTAATTCTAGAAGACGAGCGCTTTGAACCTGATGAAGGCTTGGAAGCTCTTGATGGTGATTTTCTACTAGAAGAAGCAACTCTTTTTTGAGTTTTTGGAGCACTACGTTTTACAGTACTATTACTTCTAGATCTTGGTGTACTTACTTTACTATTTCTAGATCTTGTTGGAGTAGATTTAGTATTACTTCGTGTTCTGGTTTTTGCTGAAGAAGAAGTGTTCCTTGTTCTTGGAGTATTACTAACGGTATTATTACCTCTATTTCTTGGAGTAGAAGCAGTAGTATTATTACGTGTTCTAGTTCTTGGTGTAGACGCTACACGAGTTCTACCGCTAGTTCTAGAAGCATAACTTCTGTTTCTTGTAATTGTGTTTCCTCTTCGGCTTGCAACAGCAGATCTGCGTCTGTAGTTGTTAGTATATGGTCTATCATATCTATAACGAATAGGTGTGTAATTTCTTCTGTATGGATTATTAAATACTACACAATAGTTATATGCAGGTACAGAATAATAGCTGTGCCAAGGTCTAAAAACATAAGCTCTGTTATAAACGTTTATAAATCCAGAACAATAATCGAAAACATTAAATCTATTATAGTGTACATATAATCCACCAACACGGTTAATATAACCTCTACTGTTATAGTTTATGTTTACATTTCCTGCTTGGCTTATTCTACCATAATGATCGTAATAAATAGGAGTGTTCTCTATTTGAATAATTGCTCCAAACTCATCATACTGTACATACGAACCATAATCGTAACCAGAATTAAAACTAATATTTACATTAGGAGAACCAACAGCGACATTTACATTAGGTCCATTTTCTGGCATGTAAAAATCAAACTGTCCATCTGCATAGATTGAAAACTCAATACCTTGCTCATTAAATATAAAAGATTTGCCGTAACCTCTATAAGAAGTTGAAGCATTGGTTTCTAAAGTATTTAGGTTATTAGTATTGTCTGCATTTACAGTGACACTCGTTAAGAGTAAAGCTGTAAATAAATAGATTAAGTGTTTCATAATATTTGTTTTTAAAGTTCAATACTAGATTAATTACAAGCATCGTGCCAAAAAGTAAAACGGTGTAGTTTTGTAAACCGAATAATATCATGTAGTTTCGCATTATTCTTAACAATAGCAAGCATTTATGTCTTTTAAAAAATTAAATCCAGAAATTTTAGAAGCTTTAGAAATTAATAATTTTGAAGCGCCAACACCACTACAAAAAAAGGTGTTGCCAATAATTAAAGGAGGTGCAAATGTGTTTTGTATTGGTAGTAAAGGCTCTGGAAAAACAACAGCAATTGTTATTAGTGTTATGCAAAAATTAAAATGCATACAAGAAGGAGATGCACCAAGAGCTTTAATTTTAGTAGAAACTAAAGTTCAAGCATTAAAACTTAAAGAAGAATTCGAGAAATTTGTAAAACCAAGAACACTTAGAATTTACACTGCTTACGATGAGCAAACACTAGACCAACAGCGTGAAGAAATTTATTACGGACAAGATATCTTAATTGCCACACCAAAACGCTTAAACAAGCTGTATTTGTTAAACAGTTTAGATTTGAGCCAATTAACACTATACATTTTAGAAGATGCAGAGTTTGCTGAAAAAGGACTGTATTTTGCAGCTATTAACCGTATTCCAGAAAGTATCGATAAATGTCAATATCTTGTTTTTGCCGAAAAACTAAGTCCTAGACTAAAGCGTTTTGAAGATACGTTTATGTATCGTGCGCAAATTGTGAAGGTTTAATTTGTTTGCTTAATTATTATTAATAATAGCATACTATATATTTAAAAGTAGGGTTTTTTTAAGGTTAATTGTATTACTAATAACAATAACCCAAACAAAAAATCAAAATATATTTTATGAAAACAATTACTAGAATTTTAGGAGTGTTTTTTTTATTAATTATAGTAACAAACACCTCTCATGCTCAACTAATTATTACCGAAGTTCAATCTTCAAATTCAGCATTAACTTACGATTTAGACGAATATGATTGGATAGAAATCTATAATTCTGGTAGTACAGATATAGATCTTACAGGATATTATATAAGTGATGACCCTACTAATCCCTCAAAATCAGAACTATCAGCAACTACTAATATTGGGCAGCAAACAGATAATGATCCTGTAATAACACCAGGTGAGTATAAGATTGTGCTTTGTTCTAATGAAGCGCTTATAAGTTTTTACGATTATTTCCATACCAATTTTAAGCTTTCTTCTAATGGAGAAGAGGTGCATCTTTACGACCCAAACCTTAATTTAATTTCATCGTTAGTATTTCCTGCACTATTCGTAAACGAGTCTTATGGTTATAATACTGCTGGTGAGTTGGGATATTTTACAGTACCTACACCAGAGGCAGAAAATGGATTGGCTAATTTTAGTGTTTTAGGAGCCACTTTAAATCCTCCTGTTGTTGATTTGCCTAATCAAATATTTACAGCTACTCAACAAGTAAGTATCCTTTCAGATCAAGCAGGCACTATATATTATACTTTAGATGGTTCTAATCCAACAGCGGCATCAACTCAATATACAGGATCGTTTTCAGTGAATACTACAACGGTTGTAAAATCTATTTTAATTCAGTCAAATACTGGAGAAATAAGTACTATTGGTATGCGAACACTACTGTTTAATGTAAGTCACCAATTAGGTGTGTTATCTATTACACCTCAAGATTATACACGATATGGATCTGGAGATCCTTCTGGTAATTACAAAAAACCTGTGTTTAATGGTCGTGTATGGGTTGAGCTAATAGAACCAGACAACAGTACATCTATTGCACAGTACGCAAATTATACAGCATCTGGAAAAACCTCTGGAAATTTACCTCCTTTAAATGGAAAACTACGTACCAAAGAAATATATGGTGACGAAGTCTTTAATAACCAAAACGGTGTTATTTTTCCAAAAAAACAGCATATTGAAGATGTTTATGGCTTTATTATAAAAAATGCAAGTCAAGATTGGAACGAAGCAAACCTGCGAGATGTTTTTTCTACAGCACTTATTACAGAAAATACGCTAATAGATTATGGTTTTGAAGACAACAGACGTGTTGTTGTATATGTAAATGGAGAGTATCAAGGCGTTTTAAGTATATCGGAAGATGATGATGATGATTTTGAAGAAAATAATTACCAAGATGAAAATATTATAGAAAATTATGATCTTTTTGATTTGTCTAATCTTATTGAATCAACCGATATTACTATCGAAACAGAACGAAATAGTCTATTAGAAATAGTAGACATGAGAGATTATTACTTTTTTAATTTCCATCTTGCTTATGGAGCTATGGGTAATGAAACTGGAGATTTTGGTTACAGAGTTGATGGAGAAAAAGCAGATTGGATTATACACGATGAAGATGTTTCTTTTGCCCCAAATAATTTTTATAATACAGATTTTACAATTAGTACGCCTTTAATATACAATCCTAATAGTACTAGTACTCATTATGTTCAAGCAGATGACTATGTAGTATTTAAAGAAGATTTTATACAATCTTGGTGTACCTATGCTAGTTTTATGTATGATGAAGCTAGAGTTTTAGAAATATTAAATGCTACCGAAGCTGAAATAGAATTAGAAATGGCAGCAACTATACAATACCACAAAGATTTTATTACAGAAAGAGCAGGTATGGGACTTACTTTTTATGATGAAGCTGTACCAGTAAATGATTTAATTTCTTGGAAAGCCGAAGTACAAGTAATAAGAGATTTTGTTACAGATCGACTAGATAATTTATATACCGATTTTCAAGCACGTTATACTTTAGACGCTCCAGAAAATTTTGAAATCTCTAGTAATGATTATGCTATGGGCTATGTTAGAGTACAAAGTGTAAAATTAAGAGAAGAAACTATGACAGGACAGTTTTTTAAAAACATGCCTATAGAATTAATAGCAGAACCTAATTTGGGTTATCAATTTTCTCATTGGGAAGGACTTTCAACAAGTACAAATTCGCAAATAGATGTTAGTCTTAGTGCAAGTGCAAGTGCAAGTGCACAAATAAAAGCTTTTTTTGAACCTATCCCTATTACTTCGGTAAGTTTACATATTAATGAAGTACAATCTAAAAACGATACTACTTATGCCGATGAATTTGGAGAATATAACGATTGGGTAGAGATTTACAATTTTGGTACTACAGCTGTAGATTTAGCAGGTTTCTACCTTTCAGATAATCCGAGTATTACTAATAAATACCAAGTGCTAAGTGGCGATCCAACAAAAACTACAGTTCCTGCAGGAGGATTTTTAGTATTATGGTTGGATAATGACATAGAGCAAGGCGCAAATCATTTAGGTTTTAAATTAAGTTCAGAGGATGAAATATTATTGGTAAATGTAGATGGAGTAACACTAATAGATTCCCTTTCTTTTGATTTAAATGCAGACGAGTCTTATGGGTCAAGTACAGATGGAGACAGTATTAATTATCAAGTATTTACTACACCAACACCAAACGCAACAAATAATGATACAACCTTAAGTGTAGATAATTTTAATATTACAGGTATTATTGTATATCCAAATCCAGTAACAAACGGTATAATTAATATTAATTCTTATTCAGAAAATGATATGGAAGTAGTCTTGTTTGATCTATTAGGAAAACGTTTAGAAGCTAAATTTTTTAATAATACTTTAGATATTTCTAATTTAAAAACTGGACAATATTTTTTAAAAATTATTCAGGATAATAAAACGTCTATTAAAAAAATAATAATTGAATAAAACACTATTAATTTGTTTTGCAGATAAAGAGCATTACTTCTCTTAAACAACAAAAAATCCCATAAACCTTAGTTTGTGGGATTTTTTTGAATATAAGTAATAAAGTGTTTTCTTTTTTTTTAATTATTACGTTTTACTTTACCAATACTTTTATGTAAAGTGCATAAATGGTGAAGGTTTAATTTATTGTTTTATAAAAAAAATAAAACTTTATTATGTTTAAAACTAAACAAATACTTGTGTTTTTTATAGTATTCTTATTTTCCTTTTCTTCTCAAGCTCAAAAAATAAAAGCAGAAATTTATCTCATAAATGGAGATACATTATCTGGATATACTAATAATTTGCAATGGGATTTTATTAAATTTAGAACAGGTAAAAAAGGCAGGTTTAAAAGTTATGGACCAAAAGAAATCACTGGAGCCAAAACTTATATTACTAATGGTATTATTCAATATAGAATAATTGGTTTTAAGAAAAATATTGAAAAACAAAAAATCAAATATAGATTAGCACAAGTAATAATAGTTGGTAAAGTAAATTATTATAAACATTCTTACGTTTATGGTGCAGATAGTGCTAGTGGTTTAGATGGAACAATTAACACCAATGCGCATTCTGGTTTTAGACAAAGCGAATATTTTGTTAAGCGTAAAGATGAAATTCTTGCAACTTATCTTTCAACTGGTGGTCAAGTAATTTTTGCTAAAAACTTTAAGAAAGCTATTTTAGATTACTTCAAAGATTGTACTAAACTTATTGCTAAAATAGAAAATGACACATCAAAAAAGCGTAACATATCTGAAATAGTTGAGTTTTATAATACTAAATGCGAATAATTTTAGCTTTTTTAATTTATTACAAAGATATTTTTTTAAACTCGAATGTATGTGAATAAATAATGATTCAATAATTTTTATTTTAAATATTGAATCCTTAAACTTGTATATGCTTTCAAAAAAAATGAAAGATTAATTGCTTTAAATGTTAAAACTAAGTAACTATAAAATAAGAGGTAATAAGCTAAGTTTTTCTTATTGCCATAGATTACCTGAGCGCTCATTTTTTTTTAAAGGAAGGCAGTTTCCTTTATGTTCTAGATGTACAGGTATTAATCTTGGTTATTTTATTTTGCCGCTTTTTATATTTAATTTAATTAGTATTCCGCTTTGGTGGTCTATATTAATGGTTATACCAACTTATATAGATGGTACTATACAGGCTTATACCAAATATCAGAGTACAAATTTTATTAGATTTACAACAGGAATAATATCTGGAATTGGCACTATGTCTTTAGTGTCTATTCTTGGAATTGCAATAGGAAAATTTATATTAACCATTATCAACTAAAAATTATGTCAGATCAATTAAACAATTTAAACAACAATCCAGACGATCAATTAGAAACTGGAATGAAAGTATTATCATTTTGTATTCCACTAGCTGGAGCAATTATCTATTTTACAAGTAAAGAGAAATCGCCAAATAAAGCAAAACAAGCATGTCATTTTGCACTTTATGGATTAGCTTTAGGTGTTGTTCTTCAAATTATTTCTGTGGTAGTATCAGGAGTTATATAATAACGTTTAGGTAATAATAAACATAAAAAATCCCACAAACATAAGTCTGTGGAATTTTTTTTATTTTATAAATTTTATAGAAGTGCTTAACTTCTTTTCTTAACTTTTTTTAGCTTTTTCTTCTTAATCACTTTTCCATTTTTCTTGTAGTAGTAATGGTCATTATCATTATTCCAATTGTTATCCCAATCAGTATCTTGTTGGTGAGAATAATCGAAATGGTTTATAGAACAAGCGCTTCCTCCACAAATACCACAACCTTGATTATGGTGGTTTACTTGACCAATTGTTTTAATTAATCTTCCACGTCTATCGTATTTTAATTGTAAACTTCCAACTTGTGTTAAAAGACCACTTCTGTTATAGCTCATATAAATACTACCTAAGCGCTTTACTTGCCCAATACGGTTATAGTTTACAAATACATTACCAATACGTCTAACCTTTCCACTTGCATCGTGAGTAATTATTACACCTCTACTTCTTGGTGCTGTATATTTTACTCGAGTTCCTGGAGATCCATAAGTTGTGTTTATAGAACGTGTTCTAGTGTTAGAACGTTTGTAATATTGGTTATCATTACCAGAATTATAATTGTTGTTATTAATTTGAGTATTAAAGTCGAAAGTGCCATCAGGAAATATTAAAAATTCAACACCACGTTCGGTAAACTGAATTGGTTGTGTGTAATGATTGTAATAATTTGTAGTTAAATCTTCACCTTTCGATGCAGATTCAAATTTCTCTACTGCAGTTACAGTTGTTAATCCCATTAACAAACCTGTAAATAATAGTACTAATTTTCTCATAGTATTATGGTTTTAGATTTTTGCGAACTTCCAAACGATTTGAAATAGCTTAATAGCCTTCACAATATGTTTATATGTTTTCAATTGCCGTGCCAAACTTGTTAAGTGTTGATTTTATTGATGCTTAGGTAACGTTAAGAACATCTGTTTTAATTTATTTATTATTGAATAAACTCATTATTAGTATTATATTTACGAGTAATAAACATAACCAACCAATGTCAATTCAATACAAAACTTGTAAAAATTGTGAAAATGATTTTAGAAGCAACTTCGATTTCTGCCCACATTGTGGCATGAAAGATAAAGAGGGATTGACTTTAACTGTTTTGTTTTATAACACAGTAAGTAATTACTTCTCTTTCGATGCTCGTTTTTTTTAAAGCTCTATTCCATTATTATTAAAACCAGGTTATTTAACTACAAAATTTGTATGGGGAAAGCGTTTATTGTATTCACATCCAGGACAAATGTATTTGTTTGCTGCTGTAGTATTTTTCTTTTTATTCTCTTTTAGTGCAAAAAAAAGGCGCAAGAGAATTTGATAAAGGGCTATCAGAATCATTTGAAGATATCACAAAAATAGATTCATTATCAGGAGGAGTAATAAAGTATAAAAAGGAAAAAGATTCAATTTCAAGAGAAGAAGCGCGTTCCACACTTAAAAAGAGTTCATTCTTTACAGGAATGACAGATAAAGAAGTAGATTCTATAGTCGATAGTAAAAATTTTAATACTAAAAAGAATAATATTAAATTTACTGGAAATAAAACAGATTCCTTAATTAAAATTAAAGCTCCAGATGCAGAGATTTTAAAAGAAATGGGTTTAAAAAAGGAAGATGGCGTTTTTAAAAAACGCTTATATGGCCAAGTATTAAAGTTTCTAAAATCTAAAAAAGGAGGAAGTATTCTTCTAGCTTTTTACGATGCGGCACCAATAGCAATGTTCTTTATATTACCCATTTTTGCTTTAATTTTAAAGCTGTTTTATAGAAAACGAGGACGTTATTCTCATCACTTAGTCTTTAGTTTTTATTATTTCGCATTTTTATTTACTGTTTTTAGTCTTGTAGTTGGTATTAACTATATAACAGATATTCCAGATTCAATAGATGCTTTAATTGTTTTGTCAGTTTTCTTTTACTTAGTTATTGCACTTAAAAAATTTCACCAACAAGGTTGGTTTAAGAGTTTGTTAAAAGGAAGTTTAGCTACTATGATGTTTTTTCCAGTACTATTTGTAGTTACATCTTGCGTCTTGTTTTTCTCTTTTATGTTTTATTAGATTCTGCATGCCAAATAGGAACGTTTAGAAAATTACTTAAAATTTCAGTATCGATAATTAGTTTTTTTAAATTACCATGATCCACAACATTTAATCTAGTAGCATCATCTAAAACTAAATTAAGTTCAAAACTTTTATAACTTCCGTTATCACTAGAAATAGTTTCACCAATAAGTTGCAATGCTATAATACGGTTTAACGAAACATAATTTTTATTTTCACGATTCACATTTTTTCTAAAACCTTTATAGTAGTAATTAGAATTTTTATTAAAAACTCTAGGTCTTAGAAATAGTAATAGAATAAAAATTCCAGCAGCTAGAAATACTGCTCCAAAAAGAAGTAAGAATAAATACTCAGAAGTAGTAGTGCCAATTATAATTTTATAAATACCAAAACTAAAAATACCTAAACCTGTTAAAGCAAATACTAATGCAAATGCCAAACCATTTATTGATGGTTTAAAAGCGAAACCATTACTGGTTTTACTTAAGCTATGGGTTTTAAAGCTTGCACCACCATTGTAACAAGGAGCAGTAGATACTGTATTCTTTATAATTTCAAGATCATACATGTTAAAGTTTTTCTTTTAAGTATTTTCCAGTTTCCGAA
>NZ_JALZVX010000137.1 GCF_023299985.1 Lacinutrix sp.
TGGCGCTTTTAATTTATAGATTTTAAGCGTGCCTTTTGCAGGTACAAACTCACCATTTAAGTTTTTTGTGTCTATATTTATTTTGTGTTCTTTATTGGTTTTATCAATGCTATTTTCAATACCTATAGTAGCAGTCAAAGCATGATAACCAACGTTTACAATGGTTGAAGTGCTTCGTGTTTCTCCATTAATGTCTGTAACATCTGCAATAATTTCGTATTTAAAAATTGGTAAACTTGTTTTATCTACGCTTTCGTCTGGAATAGCCTTGAAAGTAATCTCGTAATTTCCAGCAGCATCAGTTGTAGTTTCGCCTTGCGTAATTTCTTGGCCTTGGTCTTGAGTTGTTGGTCTCCTCCAATAATACCAACGTGGATATTGCACGTTTCGTTTTACACGATACACTACCTTAGCATCACTAATTGTAGAGCCAGCAAAAGCTAAAGCTTCTCCTGTAACTTTTACACTATCATTAACTTTTATAGTTTCGGTAATAGGTTTAAAATTGGTTTCAAACTTTGGACGTTTATATTCTTCAACCGAGATATTTGTATAACCACTATGCGAGTATTTGCCTTGTAAACGAATAGAAAACCGACCTGTTAATCCACCATTTGGGAGTATAAATTCTCCAGCGACAGAACCATAATCGTTTGTTTTTAATTCGAGTTCTTTTACAGTTTCACCATTTACATTAGTAAGTATGGCTTTAATATTCATATTTGGTAAAACTTCAGACTTATTATCTTCAGTTTTCATAGAAATACCTTTAAAATAAATTGTTTGTCCTGGTCTGTAAATACTTCGGTCTGTAAATACAAAAGTGTTATATCTAGGCTTTTCTTTTCTATTTCGGTTTCTGTAGTAGTTATTAATGTATAGGTTTGAGTAATAGGCAACATCGTTAGAAGCTGAAATTTTTACATTAGCATTATTACGTCTTTTACTTGATTTGCTAATGGTAAGTTTACCTTTATAATCTGTGGTACTGTTTACGGTTTCTATCTCTTCATTACCATAAATATATTCTAATCTTACTTTAGCATTTGCAAAAGGTTCACCATTATTTCTATCTATAAATTGAAGGTATTTTTTGTTTGAATCGTCATGCTCTAACATCGCAATATTGGTAAATTGTACCATTGTATGTGATGTAAAATTTTCTTTTAAAGCTGAAGTGTTAGCGGTTATTATATAACGACCATTATCCAGTTTAGGCATCAAGATTTCGGTAGTATGAATCTGGTAATCCTTTTCGTTTTTAAGCGAAGCATCCCAGCTTTTTGAAGGATCTAATTTTGCAATAAACGCCTCTTGTTCGCCATGTCTATATGTTTTTTTGAAGTTTATATATTGCTTTTCTGAAAGTCTGTAAGCTGTAAGGTTAATAGCATCCAATGCTTTGTAAGTAACTAGAAGTCTCGCTTCGGTTAGAATGGGAAGTGTAGCTTCTGTTGTTATTTGTAAGCTTGGGCTCTCCATGTATTGTTTTAGTACAACACATTGTTCTGCACCTTTACTCTTTGGGAATTTAGAAATGGCAGCATCGCAAATAGCAATAGCTTCTTTAATTTTCCAACGTACTTCTGCATTCGTTTCAGGATTATAACTTGCACCTTGAGTATTGTAAATGGAAGCTAATTGAAAACGATACAATGCAGACACTTCATGTGCTTTATGTTTTTCAATTTCAGCTTTAAGCGCTTCAATATAAACAACATCTTTATTTTTAAAAGTAGCATGCTGTTTTACAAAATTTAAACGTTCTATGTTGGCATCTGTTAAAGCATAAGGTTCTTTGTCTTTTAAATGAAACTTTATAAGTTCTTGGTATAATTTTAAGGCGTTAAGCTCTAAAGAAGACGTATCCTTTGATACAATTTTTAAATTTGCATATTTATTTGAAGCCGATAAATAATTAGCGTCATCAATTATAAATTTATAAGCAGGTTTCGTGATCCTGCTTTCTTGATGCTTGTAGAAAATAAGTGCATTATGCGCCAAGAAATCAAACAGTGTTGGTCTGTAAATTTTAGAGCCTTTACTTTTATTTATTAAAACATTAAAATCTTTTAAATCGGTTTGCTGTAAAATCAATCCGTTATCAAGCGAATTTTTATAATGTAAATGAACTTCTTCAAACAGTGTTTCTAAATCCCAAGTTCTAAAATCTACAGTATCTACTTTATCGTTTGTTTTTGTTCTATTATAAAATTTCCATCTGTTTTGTTGGAAATATTGCCAATATAAAGTAGCTAGAATATTCTCTAAAACGTTTTTAGTTGGTGCTTTACTTATTTTAATTTCAGCTTTAAAAGCATCTATAATACTAAGTTGTGCGTCTTCTTCAAGCGTTAGCATAAACTTACTTTTAAAGAGCATTATTTTAATAAGTTGTGGCGAATTATTTTCGGCTTTAGCCTTAATTTCAATTTTCTCTAAAGCCTTTAAAGCAGACTTAGGCAAACTTTCAATTTCAAAATTTTCAACGTCATTCCATAATTTGGAATAGTTATTGGTTTGAGAGAAAGAAGTATTAGCAAAGAGAATAACCATTACTATAGTGATAATTTTTTTCATTTTTAATATTTATTTTAAAGCAATATAATTGCAAAGCTTTATTTACTAAACACTAAATGCGTAACACTAGCGTTTGGATGAGTAAACTAAGCCGTTTTAAAAGTAACCCTTATTATTCTTAAAATAAAATCAAAAACAATACCAATAGATTTAAATAGGTATTATTTTAGCATTAACTTAAATGACATGAAGCATTTATTATTTATTTTATTCTTCTTTCCTCTATTTTTAATTGGGCAGACGAGCCTTTCTGAAGCTGAAGGATTAATTAATAGTAAGCAATTTTCTAAGGCCGAAAAAGTATTAACTTCATTTATAAAAAAACATCCAAAGAATTTAAAAGCTACCGAATTATTAGGTGATGCTTATGGTCATCAAAAAAAGTGGGATGAAGCAATAAAATACTACAAGCAATTAGTAGAAGCAAAACCAAGCGAAGCTAATTTTCATTATAAATATGGAGGCGCTCTAGGAATGAAAGCACTTACTATTAGTAAAATTAGTGCTTTAGGAATTATTGGAGATATAAAAAGTTCCTTTTTAAAAGCTGTAGAACTGGATGTAAACCATATTGATGCACGTTGGGCTTTAGTAGAATTGTATATGCAATTACCAGGTATTGTAGGCGGAAGTAAAAACAAAAGTTTTAAGTATGCAAACGAGCTACAAAAACTCTCTATGGTAGATGGTTATTTAGCAAAAGGCTATATTTATGAATATGATGATGAACCAAAACTAGCCGAAGAATATTATAAGAAAGCAATAAAAGAAGGTGGCTCTATTACTTGTTACGATAAGTTAACGAACCTTTACGAGAAAGAAGGAAAATCTACTGAAGCCATTACCAATATAGAAGAAGCGCACGTAAAACATAATCGCAATGCCATGCACTACCAAATAGGTAAAGTGTGTGCAGATTATAATGTACAACTAGAAAAAGGTGAGTTTTGCCTTAAAGTATATCTCGATAATTATAGTGCAAAAGATGGCGTGCCAAAAGCTTGGGCTTATTATAGATTAGCACAAATTTATAAGCATAAAGAAGACAAAGAAAAGGCTCTAATTTGGATAGATAAAGCGATAGTTGATTTGCCTAAGATTGAAGTTTTTAAGACGTTTAAAGCAACACTGAATTGATTTTTTTTGTTAAAGTGACTTACACTGAGTCGCGCCGAGTTTTCACAGAGATGCACAGAGAGATTATCGGTTTTTAATGTTTAGAATTATGAAGGCTAAAATTCTGCGATTCTATGTCATATAATTCAACACAACAGATTAATCCACATTAGGATATTTTGGTTGCTCTTTTTTTTACTCTGCGAATCTCTATGAAACCTCTGCAAATCTCAGCGTAATAATTCAACACAACAGATTAATCCACATTAAAATATTTTGGTTGCTCTCTTTTTACTCTGCGAATCTCTGCGAATCTCTGCGAATCTCTGTGAAACCTCTACGAATCTCAGCGTAATAATTCAACACAACATATTAATCCACATTAGGATATTTTGGTTCTCTTTTTTTTTTCTCTGCGAATCTCTGCGAATCTCTGCGAATCTCTGCGAATCTCTGTGAAACCTCTACGAATCTCAGCGTAATAATTCAACACAACAGATTCGTTAGAATTAGTGAAATTTAACAAGCAATTACTATCTTTGAATCATCTTCAAAATTAAACCATGAACGTACATTTTATAGCCATTGGAGGAAGTGCAATGCACAATCTAGCATTAGCTTTACACAATAAAGGATACCAAGTAACTGGAAGCGACGACACTATTTTCGAGCCTTCAAAATCACGATTAGAAACCAAAGATTTATTGCCAGAAGCTTTTGGGTGGTTTCCAGAGAAAATAACGTCTAGTTTAGACGCTATTGTTTTAGGAATGCATGCTAAAAAGGATAATCCAGAGCTTTTAAAAGCACAAGAATTAGGCTTAAAAATTTACAGCTATCCTGAATTTTTATACGAACAATCTAAACATAAAACCAGAGTTGTTATTGGTGGAAGCCATGGTAAAACAACTATTACTTCTATGATTTTGCATGTTATGCATTACCATAATCGCGATGTCGATTATATGGTTGGTGCACAACTAGAAGGTTTTGATGTTATGGTGAAACTGACTGATGATAACGATTTTATTGTTTTGGAAGGCGATGAGTATTTAAGTTCACCAATAGATAGACGTCCAAAATTCCATCTCTATAAACCTAATATTGCATTGTTAAGCGGAATAGCTTGGGATCACATTAACGTGTTTCCAACCTATGAAAACTACGTAGAGCAGTTTAGTATTTTTGTAGATTCTATAGTACAAGGCGGAAGTATTAATTATAACGAAGAAGATGCTGAGGTAAAAAGAGTAGTGGAAGCAAGCGAAAACCAAATAAGAAAACTTGCATACCAAACACCAGAATATACTGTAGAAGATGGTGAAACACTTTTAGAAACGCCTGAAGGACCTTTACCAATTGAAGTGTTTGGAAAACATAATCTAAACAATATGGCAGGAGCAAAATGGATTTGCCAACACATGGGAATCGATGAAGACGATTTCTACGAAGCGATCTCTACTTTTAAAGGTGCAAGTAAACGACTAGAAAAAATAGCAGAAAGTAAAAACAGTGTTGCCTATAAAGATTTTGCACATTCGCCTAGTAAAGTAAAAGCAACAACAAATGCAGTTAAAGAACAGTACACAAACCGAACGTTAGTAGCTTGTTTAGAATTGCATACTTATAGTAGTTTAAATGCTAAATTTTTAAAAGAATATAAAGGCGCTTTAGATGCAGCAGATGTTGCAGTAGTATTCTATTCTCCTCATGCTGTAGAAATTAAAAAACTTGAAGAGGTTACGCACGAGCAAATTGCAAATGCTTTCCAAAGAGATGATTTAATTATCTATACCAATCCAGAAGAGTTTAAAGACTTTTTGTTCTCACAACAATTTGATGATAAAGCGTTGTTGTTGATGAGTAGTGGTAATTATGGTGGTTTGGATTTTGAGGCTTTGAAAAGTCATATATTATAGAGTATGAGATATTTTTTTTTAATTTTCATTTTGTTTTTTAAATTTTCATTAGGGCAGCAGATTGAAAATTTCAAAATTTTAGATTTTGTAACTCATGAGCCTATTGAAAATGTTAGGATTTCTATAAATAATAGGCATTATGGTTATTCTGATAAAGAAGGTAATTTCTTTGTAAATGAAAAAGTATTATTAGATTCTATAGGTCTTGTGCATTTGAATTATGATAATTCAACTATTAAAAAGGAAAAGTTAATTAAATCTAGTATTTATTTATATCCTAAATCTGAAGCATTAAATAAAGTAGAAATTGATGGTAAAAAACAACAAAATAATACTATAAATTTAGTTGGAAAATTAGGATTGAATAGTAAACAACATTTTGCTTGGAATTCTAAGGCAATAACCTATATACCATTTAAAGCAGAAGGGGGAATTACCAAATTGAAATATAAACTAACAAATATAGCAGGTGTAAAAGGCCTAAAGTATTTAGAGTTTAAAACGAATCTTTATAGTATAGACAGTATCACTCGTTTGCCAGGGAAGCAACTAATAGTTAAAGATATAATTACATCAAATAGTAATGGAGACAGAATATATTCTTTAGATATAAGTGAATATAATATACAAATGCCAAAAGATGGTGTTTTTATAGCATTTATTGTTTTAGACCATACAGAATATCCTGTTTCGAGTATTATGTCTAGAAGAGGTGAATTATGTGCAACACCAGTTCTTAAGACAAGATTTAGAAAAAAAAACGAAAAGCGATTTTCTATGATATTGACACCTGAAGGATATTTTTCTAAAACTGAACCTAAATGGCAAAAATTAGATTTTAATTTCTTTTTAATGGACTTAGAATTAGAAGAGAATGACTAGAATACTGTATTTAATACTAAAAAACACCATCCAAAAACGCCTTAACACTCTCTTGGTTAGCACGAACCAATTCTGCTCTCGCATTTCTAATATCTTTTGGATGTTTGTCTTGAGAGAGTTTAAATTTGCCTTCCCAATGTGTTATATCAATCTCAAATAGTTTTATATACTTGAGGTTGGCATCTAATCTTGGATTATCTGCATCTAAAACATATTTATGATCTGGCGCTTCAAGAAACTCAGTCATTGTTATAAGCGACTGTTTTAAAGCTTCAGTACTTTTAATAGCGTTTACTTTTCCTTTTAAATGCACGCGAATATAGTTCCATGTTGGCAGTTGTGTCGTAGTATATATACTAGGCGAAATATAGCATTGCGGACCATAAAATAGTATGGTTAAATCGTTATTATCTTTTAGTAATTCGGTTTGCGGATTGTAAATATCTATGTGTCCAACAAGCTTATTGTCTTTAAAAACTAAAGGTAAATGTGTAATTAATGGCTCGTTATCTTTTACCGAAATTAATGTAGCTAATGGATATGTTTTAATAACTTCTATAATGTGATTTTTGTCACTGTCTTGATGGTGTTTTGGAGGGTATTTCAAAATATTTTAGTCTCGTTATTTAATTTGAAATTTACGATAATAAAATTGATTTCGAAATTAATACTTGCCAAACAAATGCATTTCAGAATAAGTCATTAAAAATATGTAGATTTACTAAATGACAGAAAAAGGCGCTTCATTTTCCATAAAAAACTGGTCTCAAGACGATCAACCAAGAGAGAAATTACGCGATAAAGGTAAAGCAGTTTTAAGCGATGCAGAGCTGGTTGCCATATTAATAGGGTCTGGAAATAGAGACGAAAGCGCAGTTGGTTTATGTAAACGCATTTTAGCTAGTACAGATAATAATTTAAGCGAACTTGGTAAATTATCTATTAAACAACTTACGGCATTTAAAGGTATTGGTGAAGCTAAAGCGATTTCTATTATTGCAGCTTTAGAATTGGGAAGGAGAAGGCGAGGAGGAGAGGCTTTAGAACGTAAAAAAATAACATCAAGTGCTTCGGTTTTCGAACTCCTGCAACCAGTAATTGGCGAGTTGCCACATGAAGAATTCTGGATTGTATATTTAAATAACTCTAATAAAGTGATTCAAAAAAACCAATTAAGTAAAGGTGGTATTACTGGTACTTTGGTAGATGTACGTTTGGCTCTAAAAACAGCTTTAGAGGTTGGAGCAGTTGGTCTTGTTTTAGCACATAACCATCCTTCTGGAACCTTAAAACCAAGTCAAGCAGATAAAGATTTAACTAAAAAGTTAAAAACAGCAGCGCAGAGTTTAGACATAAAAGTGCTAGACCATTTAATTATTACCGAAAACGCTTATTTTAGTTTTGCAGATGAAGCAATACTTTAAAGTAAACTATAGTATTAAAGAATAAAATCTGTAAAATAGAAGTTTAGATTTGGTAAAACCCTTATTTTTGAGAATAGTGGACTGCTAACTGAATACAGACCACTGCCTACTAAAAAAATGTTATTAGTTTATACTCATAAAATTACACCAAGATTACGTTACGTATTTAAGCAAATATGTACGCGAATTTTAGGTATTCCATTAACTTTTACTACTACAGTTGAAGATTTTATAGCACACAATAGTTTAAAAATGTCTTACACAAGACAACCTTTAGGAAAAGAGTTTTTTATTCGCTCTAACGAGCTCCTTTTTGAACAAGGTTTAAGCGATGTAGAAACAAAAGTAACAGGTTGGGAGGAGACAAAATGCTTTTTCCCAAATGGAGAACAAAGCGCACTACCTTTCGATATTTTTGCAGCATCTTTTTATTTGTTAAGTCGTTATGAAGAATACATGCCGCATGTAAAAGATGATTATGGAAGATTTACTGCAGAAGAAAGCTTAGCATTTAATAATGGGTTTTTAAGACAGCCAGTTGTAGATATTTGGGCATTAAAATTTAAAAAGATTTTAGAATCACAATTTCCAGAATTCCCATTTCCAAAAAGACATTATAAAATTACTCCAGTAATAGATGTGCCAACTGCATATAGCTATAAATTAAAAGGCATCATGCGAACAATTGGTGGCACATTTAGTGATTTATTTCGTTTTAGATTAAAAAACATTTACAAGCGTTACTCAGTATTATTTGGTTTGCAACATGATCCATTCGATACCTTTAAGTACATTATTAACAAGCAAAAACAAGTAAAAGATAAGTTTATATTCTTTTTTTTAATTGGTGATTTCTCTACTTATGATAAGAATATTAATGCCCAGAAAAGTAAATTTGTTTCACTAATTAAAGAAGTAGGTGATTACTCTAAAATTGGACTAAAAGCGTCTTATTTTGCATTAAATAATCTTTCGATTCTTAAAACCGAAAAATTAAGAATGGAATCAATAATTAATCAAGATTTACGTGCATCTAGACAATCGTTTTCTAAATTAAACTTGCCAGAATCTTACAGAAACCTTGTAGAGTTAGAGATATCAAACGATTATACAATGGGTTATATAAACTATATTGGTTTTCGCGCAGGCACATGTACACCGTTTTTCTTTTATGATTTGGATTACGAAATCCAGACACCTTTACGTATAAACACGTATCATGTTTTGGATAATGCATTATTAAAATACCAATCGTTATTAGATAAAAGAATGCATTTAAACCAAATAATTAAAGCTATTAAAAGTGTAGATGGTGAGTTTGTTTCTGTTTTTCATAATTATACTTTTGGAGCATCAGAAACTTGGAAAGACTACAAAGAGCTTTTTAATGTTATTTTAGATTCTAAAGGTCAATCAAACATTAAAAAATAATAGCAATAACAAGTGGCATATAATACCCAAAAGACAACAAAAAAGGATATGGAAAATAAAATAACAGATGTTTTTTTCGATTTAGACCACACGCTTTGGGATTTCGATAAAAATTCAGCATTAACTTTCGATATTATTTTAAAAAAGAATAATGTAGAGGTTGATTTAGACCGTTTTTCTGAAAAATACCAACCAATAAATTTAAAATATTGGAAGCTGTATAGAGATGAGAAAGTGTCTAAAAGTAATCTGCGTTATGGAAGACTTAAAGAGACCTTTGATACCTTAAATATGAATGTAAAGGATGATGTAATAAATCAATTGTCTATAGATTACATTAATAATTTAACAACATATAATCATGTTTTTGAAGGTACAATTGAAATTCTAGAATACTTAAAACCTAAATATAAATTGCATATCATTACAAACGGTTTTGAAGAGGTACAACAAATTAAATTAGAGAAATCTAATATTTCACATTTTTTCGATACTGTTACAAGTTCAGAAGCAGTAGGAGTTAAAAAACCAAATCCTAAAGTTTTTAAACACGCTTTAAATATTGCTGATACTACAAAAGAGAACAGTATAATGATTGGCGATAATTATGAAGCAGATATTCTTGGCGCATTAAATGTTGGTATAGATGCTATTTGCTATAATTACCATAATGTAGTTTTAGAAAACAAAATAAAACAAGTCAAGCATTTACTTAATTTAAAAGAATACTTATAAAATATTATTATGAAGAAAACAGTTTTAATTTTACTTACATTTTTTACAATATCATCAGCTTTTTCACAACAAAGTTTAAATGATTACAAGTACATTATTGTACCAAATAAGTTTGACTTTTTAAAAGAAGCAGACGAGTATAGATTAAATTCACTTACAAAATTCTTATTCGAAAAGTATAATTTTGAAGCTATAATGATTGAGGATGATGTTTTTCCAAGTGACTATACCCAAAATAACTGTCTTGGTTTAAAAGCAGATGTCTTAAAAGATTCTAATTTATTTAAAACAAAGTTAACTGTGCAACTAAAAAATTGTAGAAATGAAGTAATTTATACTTCAAGTCAAGGAGAATCTAGGGCAAAGAATATTAAAGTAGCCTATTATGAGGCTCTAAGGGAGGCTTTTAAAAGTTTTGAAACTAAAAATTACAGTTACAACCCTAAAAAGACAATATCAATAATCGCAAAAAAAGAGGTTGAAACAATTGAAGAAGAGCAAGAGGAAATTGAAAAACTAAAAAAAGAAGTAAAAGAGTTAAGAGATAATAAAAAGACTGAAATGATTGATACTGAAAAAACTGAGATAGTTACAGTCATTAATAAAGAAATACTAAAAACCGAAACAGAAACTAAATCAAAAGTTTCTAGTAATAGTTTAAGGGCAGAAGCAATACCAGAAAGTGTATTTGGATACCATTTATTAAATAACGAAGGCCAGCAAGTGTATACTTTATTATTTTCAGGAAAAGAAAATTTGTACATTGTAAAAGGAAGAGATGCTGTAATTTATAAGTTGAACAACAAATGGGTTATAGCAGAAGTAGAGGATAAAGATTTGCAAGTTAAAATTTTGGATATTAAATTTTAATAGCCATATTTTTCTTTCCAACGCACTTTCAAAAAATCGCGTTGCGCATTTTCTCTGTTATTATTTCCAGGTTCGTAAAGTTTAGTATTTGCAATTTCTTTTGGTAAAAACTCCTGAGAGGCAAAATTGTTTTCGTAGTCATGCGAGTATTTATAATTTTCGCCATAACCAATCTCTTTCATAAGTTTTGTTGGAGCATTTCTAATTGGTAAAGGCACAGATAAATCACCAGTTTGTTTTACTAGTTGTTGTGCATTACCAATAGCCAGATATGCAGCATTACTTTTTGGAGAACAAGCTAAATAGGTTGCACATTGGCTTAATATAATTCTAGACTCTGGATAACCAATTATTGAAACCGCTTGAAAGGTTGTATTTGCCATAACCAAAGCTGTTGGGTTTGCGTTACCAATATCTTCACTAGCCAAAATAAGTAGTCGTCTAGCAATAAATTTTACGTCTTCACCACCTTCTACCATTCGCGCTAAATAATAAACCGCTGCATTAGGATCGCTACCACGAATAGACTTTATAAAAGCCGAAACAATATCATAATGTTGCTCACCAGTTTTATCATAGCGAACAGTATTGTTTTGTACTTTCTCTAAAACCAATTCATTAGTAATGGTGATTTTATCTGAAGCTTCAGAATTCACAATAAGTTCAAAAATATTAAGCAACTTTCTTGCATCTCCTCCAGAGAGCCTCAATAAAGCGTCGGTTTCTTTAAGCTTTATCTTTTTTTTAGATATTTGGTCATCAGTTTCAATAGCACGTCTTAAAAGCACTTCTAAGTCCTTTTTTTCAAAAGGATTTAATATATAAACCTGACAACGTGACAATAATGCAGGAATAACCTCAAAGCTAGGATTTTCTGTTGTAGCACCAATTAATGTAACCCAACCTTTTTCTACAGCTTGTAAAAGAGAATCCTGTTGAGATTTACTAAATCTGTGGATTTCATCTATAAACAGTATAGGGTTTTTTGTAGTAAATAATCCACCACTTTGTTTCGCTTTTTCTATTACTTCACGTACATCTTTTACTCCAGAACTAATAGCACTCAAGGTGTAAAATGGTCTATCTGAAGTTTTAGCAATAATATTAGCAAGCGTAGTTTTCCCTATTCCTGGTGGTCCCCAAAAAATCATAGAAGCTATCATTCCCATATTAATTTGCTTAGTTAAAGTACCATTTTTACCCACTAAATGTGCTTGGCTAACATAGTCTTCTAATACCTTGGGTCTTAATCTTTCAGCTAAAGGAATATTCATATAGTAAAATTAAACATTTTTGTGTTAGTAAAATCTGTTTTTATAATGCTATTATAACTGACATTGTAACACGATACCTACCAATGGATTGTAAATTGCTATATTGTTTAATATGAAAAAACAAGAACAGCCTTTTGCATTTAACATAGATACGCTTTTGTATCCAATATTATTTGTGCTGTTAATTTGGTTAGTTTTTGCTATAGAAATACGTTTTGGCTTACGTTTTAATAAATATGGCGTTTATCCACAAACTATAAAAGGTTTACGCGGTATTTTATTTAGCCCGTTTATTCATTCAGGTTTAAAACATTTGTATTCTAATACTATTCCGTTATTTGTTTTATCCTCGGCATTATTTTATTTCTATAGACCAGTAGCTTTTAAAGTTGTTATTTACGGTGTTTTATTATCAGGATTTATTACATGGTTAATAGGTAGACCATCCTATCATATTGGAGCTAGTGGTTTAATTTATGTATTGTTTAGCTTTAATTTTTTTAAAGGATTATTTGCGAAAAACTATAGATTAATAGCTTTATCTTTAGTCGTAGTATTTCTTTACGGAAGTATGTTTATGTATGCATTTCCAATAGACGAGCAAGTCTCTTGGGAAGGCCATACTGCAGGTTTAATATCAGGTTTAATTTTTGCTTTAATTTTCAGGAAGTCAATAGCTGTTTCAAAGCGTTATGCTTGGGAAAAACCTAATTATAATGAAGCAGAAGATGAATTTTTAAAGCATTTTGATGAAAATGGAAACTTTATAGAATTAACTTCAGAGAATGAATGGTATTCTGATACTTCTGAAATTTCTCAAGACATTTCAAAATTCAATTATATATTTAAAGAAAATAAAGAATAATTTTAAAGACGTTGTCTTACAGCTTCATATAATAAAGCACCACAAGCCACAGAAACATTTAGAGATTCTATTTCGCCTAGTAAAGGTAACTTTGCCTTAGCATCTACAAGTTTTAATACAGATGGATTAATTCCTCGACCTTCGCTTCCCATTATAATTGCACAAGGTTCTTTAAAAGAAACATCAAAAATAGTATCATTAGTTTTTTCTGTTGCAGCTATTACTTTAATTCCAGAAGCTTGCATATGGAACATAGCATCTTTAATATGGTCTACTTTACAAATAGGAATTTTAAATACTGCTCCAGCACTTGTTTTTATAGCATCTCCATTAACAGGAGCACCACCTTTTTTTTGCACTATTATACCATTAACACCTGTACATTCTGCTGTTCTAATAATAGCACCAAAATTTCTTACATCACTAATTTGATCTAAAAGCAGAAATAATGGTGTAGCATCACTTTCTAATGTTTTTTCTACTAATGCATCTAAATTGTGAAAAGTAATTGGCGATATTTGTGCAACAGCACCTTGATGATTGTTTTTTGTTAGTCTGTTTAATTTTTCTATTGGAACATAGGAAAAGTTAATTCCTTTTTGTTTTAATAAAGTTTCGAGTTCTGTAAATAAATCCCCTTTTAGTCCTTTTTGTAAAAAAACCTTATCAATGGTTTCATTAGCATTTATTGCTTCAATAATTGCGCGTAATCCAAATATTTGTGTGTGTTTTTTCATGATTACAATGTTATAAAAAAAAGAGCCTGATCTACTATATCAGGCTCTTTTTTACAATTATTTTTTTGTAAATATTACTCTGTAGCAATTAAATTACCATCTCTATCAAGTACTGTATACAATCCACCAGATACTATAATCGTTCCGACAACAACGTCACCTCCATTAAATCCATTAGGAGCACTAGTTGGACTATTTGATGTGAAAATATCATCGTAAGCAAGTGTAGCATTAAAAGAACCTGCTTTTCCTATAGTTAATGTAAAAGGAAATACAACAGGATCTATTGGTGTTTCAGATAAAGTAATACTAAATAGATCTACAATAAGTGTATATGTATCATCTGGTAAAATACCAAAAGCTAAATCTATTTCAGGACAATCACCAGTACCAGCTAAATAACCAGAAGCACTAGAAATTTGTATAAGATCAAAATCAACATGGTCACATAAATTTTCTGTTAATTCACTAACAATAGCATCAGTATCATCTCCATCTTCTTCAGTTACAGTATCCAAGAAACTATAAGTAACATCTGTATTCCAATCTAAAATAAACCCAAGTTCTTCATTAGATACGTTTACAATATTAACAGTTACCGTTGCATCTGCTAATATAGTACGAATACCAGCAGCACTAATTTTTAGAACTGCTGTTTCTGTATCTTCTGGTAGTATATCCATTATTGCATTGACAGGTATATCAAAATTACTAGTAAATGCAGGAATAGTGATTTCAAAACCTTCTCCAGGTATTCCAGTATCTACATCTGTTGAACTACCACCTGCAGTATAGTCTAAAATTTGAGTTGCAGAACTACTAGAAAGGATTTCAATTTTGAATTGAGATAGTGTGTTTATTTCTTGGCTTACAGTAAAAGGAATAACACCAGTTTCACCTTCATTAATTGTTAGCATAGTAACTGTAGTTGTAGCAACTGGTTTGTCCGAGTTTACACCAAATGTCTCATCATCGTTTACACATGCTACAGAGGCAGATGCTATAAACAGAAAAGCCATTAATTTAATATATGTATTTTTCATAATCATTTTATGTTTTATTTTTTATAATTAAATTACAATCTAGTATATGTTGATGTCCATTCAAAAGGGCCACCGTTAAAGAAGGTGTCAGTATGCATCATTGTTAATACACCCGATGCACTATCCCAAGTACCTCCAGTAATACATCCAATACCATTACTCGAACAAAATGATGGTTGACTAGCAACTTGAACTTCTCCACATATAATATTTATTGTTGCAGGGTTTAATAATGTTGCATTTGTGGTACATCCAGCTAAGAAAAATCCATCACCAATTTCAAGAGACCAAGATCCATCATCATTTCCAATTATTTGGGTATTTGTAGGTGCTCCACACAAACTATTTGATACTTGGAATGTTCCTGATAAATCTGCCTGACAACCAACAAAAGTAATAGTTAAAACATTTGCATTAGCAGATATAACTGAACTATCATTACCAGTATTTATTAAATTAATTATTAAAGTTGTTGGTGCATCTGGATCAAAATTTCCTGTAATAACATCTAAAGGAAAATTAACAAATCTTTCTCCAGCTGGTAATAATAGATCTCCTGTGTTATTTACAAAATTAAATTCATTTCCTAATACAGCAGTCGAAGCTGGATCTATTTCAAAAGAAATATTAATATCACTTGTTGTTGGTGTATTATCTTGTCCTCCTAATATTTCTACAGGAAAATCTCTTCTTACTGTTCCTATGTCAGTAAAAAAGCTAAGAGCAGCATTACTACCGTTAAAACCAACGATATTAGGTGATGAACTGAAAGCACTTAAAGAATCCTCTCCTGTTTCATCATCTACAAGACAAGAAAAATTTAATGTAACTAAAGCTACTACATAAAATACTAATTTTATTTTTTTCATTTTTTTCATTTTTAATTTTTTTTATTATTAATTAACATCCCAGAAAATTTTATCACTAAATGCATCAGATGTCTGTTGTGAAGGCACGTTTGCTGAATTAGTTGAGAATTCAGAAGCAGGGTAAAGTAATCTAACAGGTCTAGTTGGTCTCTCAGCAATAAGAGATAATGGAATATCAGGGTATCCAGTTCTATTAAAATCAATAAACGATTCTATAGCATTGAAACCTGAAAGTGCAATCCATTTTTGTGTCATGATAGCCTCAATTTTAGTTTCAGATCCATTCCATCCAATTCTATTAACATTTTGTGATGAATTAATATAAGCTGCTGCATCTTCTGGAATTCCAAGTAAATTAAAAGAAGCAGTAATACCAGCTTCAAACATAGCTTGAGCATTTCCAGTAATAAAACCTTTTTCAATTGCCTCAGCTTGTAAAAAGAAACTTTCTGAAGCAGTAAAAAGATAACTATCTTGGTTGAAACCTCTTAATAAACCTGGTCCAGGCTCAGAAAGTTGATCAGGAGCATTATTATTTGTAGCACCTTGAATCACACCAGTAACACCATTTCCAGGGACACCTGTTGCAGGGTCAAAGAAACGCTCTAACCTTGTGTCATTTATATTGGTTGCAGGTAAAGCATCTGCGTTACCATTAGCATCTGTTTGAGCTTGACCTTTCAGGAATTTTTCAAAATATTCTGATGGCACAATAAAATCATGATCAAAGGTTGGATTATTAGCTACATCAAAACCATAGTTTGCCCAAAAAGGGTTTAGTCTATTAAGTTCATTTGCGTATCCAGGATTTAAAACTGCATCTGTTGTAACAAAATTGTCTAAACCAACAAATTGACCATTCAAGTCTCCTACGTCAGACTGGCGTAATAAGATTCTTAATTTTAATGTGTTTGCTACTTGAACCCATGAATCTAAATTTCCTTGAAATACTGTGTCTTCTGATCCTACAGGTATGTATTGATTAGAATTTTCAATAGTAGTCAATGCTAGATTTATATCATCAATTAATGCCGCATATACGGTTTGAGCATCATCATAAACAGGAGTTAAAAAAACACCTCCTTGTAAAGCCTGAAAATATGGTGCATCTCCATAAAGATCAATAATGTACTGAAAATAATAAGATTTTAAAATTCTAGCTATCGCTTTATGATTACTGAATTCATCACCACCATTTATTATGCTTTCATATGTACCCATACCTCGGTATAAGTTTTGCCAAATTGATGTATAGAAATTTTGTGTAATATTTAATCTAAATTCATCTTGAAAACCACCAGTAACATTATTAATGTCACCAGCCCACTGGTTCATCAGAACACTACCCAATTCACTAGTAGTAACTTCTAATTGAGCTCTAGGAGCTTGTATAGCAGCTGCTAGTAGTAAATCTGGACTTACTGATTGAACAGTAAAATTAACTTCAGATTCATTGACATCTAAAGTACCTTCGCAAGAATTGAATGCTACTCCTATAAAGAATAATGCAAAACCTATTTTAATATATTTTTTCATTTTTTTTTTTTTAAAAAGTTAAGTTTAATCCTATACCAAATGTTCTTGTTGGTGGATTGTTACCTGTAGTTGTAATTCCTTGTGCATTACCACCAGTAAAATTAGATTCAGGATCATTATACCCTCTGTTTTCTTCAGGTAAAACTGTAAAAGGATTTCTAGCTGTAGCACTTATTCTTAAACTAGAGATAAAAATGTCCTTTAAGTATTCTTTATTTAAATCATAACTTAATGATAATTCTCTTACTTTAAAAGCAGTAGCATCAAGAATATGATTTTCTCCTACGCCTCTATATAAACCAAAGAAATTAATATAATCTCCTGCTCCACCTGCAGCTGAGGGTACATTAGTATTTGCTTGGAATACTCCTGGAGATGTTTCAATTGCAGAATTTGGAAAGATAAATGCTCCACGTCCACCTTCAGCAGTTTCAACAGCATGACCAGACCATGTTAAATTAGATTTTGTATCAGAATAAAATACATGTCCAGTTCTATAATCCATTGTCGCTCTTAAAGACCAGTTTTTGTAGCTAAATGATGTATTTAAGTTTACTATATGTTCTGGTGTAGTTCTACCAGCAATTTTTAAACCGGAAGCTTCTATTGGGTTACCACTAGATGGATCAATTAATACACGCCCTTGAGGATCTCTTTCATAAAAATTTGTTTGAAGTACAGGAAATTGTTCTCCTTTGATAGCAAAAGACTCAGCAAATCCAGTAAATCCACCAAGTGAAACTTCGTCTGATTGGTCAGTTACAGATAAAACTTCGTTTGAAGAAGTTGAGTATCCTAAATTTACATCCCATTTTATATTATCAGTTTTTATAACTTTTAAACCTAAATCAACTTCAAAAGAAGAACCTTCGGTTTCTGCTATATTCAATCTACTTGTTGATAAACCTGTTGTAGAAGATGTATTGATATTTGTTATTTGATCACTACCCGTAAAATTAGCATAACTAAGATCTAATGTTATTCTATTTTTAAGTAAACCGAAGTTAATACCAAATTCTATAGTTTGTGTAAATTCAGGCTGAATTAAAGGGTCTGTTATATTAGTATCTACTACAAAAGAGTTTTGACCTCCAAAAGGAAATCCAGCACCTTGGTTAACTAATTGTTGAGTTGCAAAAGGAGCAACTTGACTAGCATTTCCTGTTTCAACATATGCAGCAGTTATTTTAAGGTAATTTAATACATCACTTTTTATGTTATTAAATGCTTTTGTTGGTAAGAATGATACACTTGCGCTTGGGTAAAAGAAAGATTGATTGCTAACATCTAAAGTAGATAACCAATCATTTCGTCCAGTAAGTGTAAGAAACAAGAAATCTTTATAACCAAAATCTAAATTTGCAAAAGCAGAAATTGTAGAAGATTGACTTCTTGTATCTCCACTAAAAGCATCGTCAACACCACCGTTTAAATTATTTGTAGTAAAAATACCAGGCACTGTTAAATCTTGACCTCCAACTTGAGTACTACTTGATTTAACATATCTATTATTTAGACCTATATTACCTCCAAAAGAAACTTCTTCATTTAAATCGTAATCTAAATTTACAAAGAAATCAGTATAGTAAGTGCTACTTCTGAAATTTTGAAAAGCAAAATTAGAGATTACAGATCTGTCTGCACCTGTGAAATTAGATACATAGTCAGATTCTGTGTAAGCATTCTGGTAACTCAAGCTATTGCCTTCAAAAATACGAGCATTACTTAACAGTTTAAAAGAGATGTTATCATCAACTTTATATCCTAATTCACCTTGTAAACTAATATTATTGTTTTCACCTCTAGTTCTTTGATTTTCTAAATCCCAATAAGGGTTTCTAAAGAATGCATTCCAATGGCCCTCATTTCCAGAGTTTGCAAATTGCTCGATAGGAATATTTGTTGCAGATTGCAGTAGGTTATCGTACAAGTTACCATTTGTTCGTTCTACAGTGGTGTTTGTGTAAATAACATTACCTGCAGCTGTCCAGTTTCCTAAGGTTTTACCAGCTCTTAACGTCAAGGTGTTCCTTTTTCTTTCATCTTGTCTAATAATAAATTCAGTATCTACATTTCTAGCACTTAATGAAAAGTATTCATTAGGACCACCTGAAGAAACAGAAATAGAATTTTGTCTTGTAATACCTGTTTTAAAGAATTCTTTAAGATGATCTGAACCTCTTGATTCGTATGGTGCAGTAATAAATGTACCATCAGATTGAGGCAATCCTACAGGAACAACTTCCCCGTCAAATTCAGGTCCCCATCCACCGTTTTCATATGTTATGTTTTCAAAACCATTACCTACAGTCCACCCTTGACCGTATCTAGTTTGTTTTTCTGGTACATAAGCTACAGATTCAAAATCTACAGAACTATTAAATTGAACAATCATTTTTTCTCCTTTTGTTGTAGTTTTTGTTTTAACAACAATTACACCATTTGATCCTAATGAACCATATAATGCAGAACCAGCAGCTCCTTTGATAATATTTACTGTATCAATTTGGTTGGGATCTATTGCATTTAATATTCCTGTTGTAGATACAGCACCATCAATAACGATTAGAGCCTCATTGTTACCAGATATAGAACGATTACCTCGAAGTACAATTCTACTATTGCCAGAAACACCATTACTGTTTTGCGTAATTGTCAAACCTGAAACCTTACCAGTTAAACTATTAATAACACTAGGGTTGTTAGCTTTAACTAGTTCTTCGGTTTTTACTTCTTGGTAAACAGATGTAATTTCATCTCTTTTTCTCTTAATACCAAGAGCGGTAATTACAACTTCCTCAAGAGTATTGTCGCTCATAACGAAACTAATGTTGCTTTCAGATCCAACTGTTTTTTCAACAGTACTTGTAACGTAAGAAAATACAAGAATATCTCCTGTTTTTGCTGATATTGAGTAATTACCGTCAAAATCTGTTATAGTACCATTACTTGTACCTTTAACAAGAACATTTACTCCAGGTAACGGTGAATTATCTCCATCAGAGATGGTACCTGAAATTGTTTTTCCTTGTGCAAACGATATTTGCACAACAAACGCTAGTAATAGCGTTAAAATTCCATTAAACTTTGTTTTCATTTTATATTTT
>NZ_JALZVX010000138.1 GCF_023299985.1 Lacinutrix sp.
ATCATACTAAATCAATTTTTAGCTATATTTGAAAAAAGGATTAAACTATAAATAATTTAATCCTGAGTTTTTAACTTACACAGATTTTGGGATAGTGTCATAGATTTTCTATTTCGAGTTTTTTTAGAAATCATTTTTTTTACATTGCTAAAATCTATTTCACAATTTTTTGGTAAGTTTATAACAAACTCTCCTTTATTATTAGTTCTTGTCTCATAGATAGAATCACTATCTTTTATAAGAAAGTAAATTTGACGATCAGCTAGAATATTTTTTTCTTTTCCAATTGCAGTACCAGTAATTAAGCAAGAATCAATTTGTTTTTCAACTGTTTGAGCAAAAGCTAAATTAATAAATGTTGTTCCAATAAATAGGCTAGATGCTAATGCGAAAGTTTTAATTTTCTTATAATAAATTAAAAACTCTACTTGGTCACTTCTAAGTATGACGCATTTATTTTTACCATAGTGGTTATTTGCAATGTCTTGTAATGAGGTTTCTGTTAAGTCAGGTAAAACAGTATCACATTTCATACACAACCTATTATTTCTGGCAAATTTCATATTGTGCAAATTCTCGGAACAAGCATTGTCATCAAGTAATACTTTTTTTAATTTCATTTTTTAGATTTCATTAACAAAAGCAACAGAATGACAAGCAACAATAGCAGCAGTTTCTGTGCGTAAGCGTGTTTCGCCTAAAGTTACAGGAATAAACTCCTTAGCAATTGCTACTTCTATTTCTTTAGTGCTAAAATCGCCTTCAGGACCAATTAAAATGGTTGTATTTTGATTTTGTTTTAATACTTTTTTTAAAGACTTTTTATTGGTTTCTTCGCAATGTGCCATAAATAAATCGCCTTTAAAATCTTGATTTATAAAATCTTTAAAAGTAATAGCGCTATTTAATTTAGGAAGATAACAACTTAAAGATTGTTTCATTGCAGACTGTAATATCTTCTCAAAACGTTCCTGCTTAATAACCTTACGCTCACTATGGTCGCAAATAATTGGTGTAATTTCTTGAATACCAATTTCTGTAGCTTTTTCTAAAAACCACTCGTAGCGATCGTTCATTTTAGTTGGTGCAACAGCTAAGTGTAAACGGTATTTAGATTGTTCTTGAAATTGTTTTGTGGTAATTTCTGCGTCGCATTTTTTTATATTATCAGAGAGTATCTTGGCAGAAAAAAACCAACCAGTACCATTAGTAATATGCATAATATCTCCAGATTTTTTACGCAAGACTTTTACAATATGTTTACTTTCTTCTTTAGAGAACGTAAATTGTTTGGTGTTTTCGGTAATTTCTGAATTATAAAATAGTTGCATTATAAAAATTAATCTATTGTTTCTTGAACTTTAAGCACATAAACTTCTTTAATAGTTTTAAGTCTATGTGTTTTTTTAACAATATAAAAGCCATTATTATCAGTAATACCTATGTCGAAAATATCGTTTACTTGGTGTACTAAATTATTAGCTTCTTCTTCTATTTCTATAGGTAATTGTCCATCTTTTATCCAACCAGAATCTCCTCCTTTTTTTGCATTATCTGCCATTGAGTATTTTTTTGCTAAATCACCAAACTCAATACCTTTACCATGTTTAAGCATGATTTTTTTACGAAGATTATAGATTTCACTAACTGGCATTTTATTTCCATCGAAAAAGATGTAACTAATTCTATAATGTGGTTCTTTTTCTTTTTTAATTACCTTATAATGTGTTTTTTTAAATTGAGTTCTTTCGGTTTTTGTGAATCCTGCAGGCATTTCTAAAAGTTCTTTGGCAAGACTACTTTTGTGGTTTTCTGTATTAAAAACCATAATTCTTTTCTTTTTTGACTTTTTTTCGCCAATATATTCTTCGGCTTGCTCTAGTGTTTCAATACCTCTAAGAACTTTTTTAGTGTCGTTTTGTGCAAAAGTAGAGAGTGATAAACTTAATAATAGTAGGAATAAGGTTTTATTCATTTTAATTTGAGTGTTTTTTAATTTAAAACACAAAAAAACAAAAAAATAAGGCTTCTATTATAATAGTTGAGAACGTTATCAACAAGATTTTAACAACTCAATTCTTGTGAATGTAAGAATGGAGTTGTTAAAATTTAGATTTAGAATGTTTCTTAATTAATTTGTAAATGAAGATTACCGCATTCACAAGTGTAAAACAATTGATACTATTGTAAAAATTACAATAATTTCTTTAAAGAAAATATTCAAATGTATTTATCTAATAAGTAGTCAACTTATATCTTCAATCTAGAAGAAGCCATAACATTCTGTTCAGCAAAATCGTTTTCCAAATACTTTAAATAACCAACAATACCAATCATTGCAGCATTGTCTGTGGTATATTCAAATTTAGGAACATAAGTAGTCCACCCAAATTTTTGTTCACCATCTTTTAAGGCTTTTCTAATGCCAGAATTAGCAGAAACGCCTCCACCAATAGCAATACTAGTAATACCAGTCTCTTTAGTTGCTAACTTTAACTTATCTATTAAAATACCAATAATAGTGTATTGAATAGATGCACAGATATCGTTTAAGTTTTCAGCAATAAAATTAGGATTCTTTTTTACTTCACGCTGTATGAAATACAACACAGCAGTTTTAAAACCAGAAAAACTAAAGTTTAAACCAGCAACTCGTGGTTTTGTAAATTGAAATGCTTTTGGGTTCCCTAATTGTGCTCTTTTATCTATTTCAGGACCTGCAGGATAGCCTAAGCCTAATATTTTTCCGCTTTTATCGTAAGCTTCACCAACAGCATCATCTATGGTTTCACCAATAACTTCCATATCAAAATAGTTTTTCACATTTACTATTTGTGTGTGACCACCAGAAATAGTCATGCCAAGAAAAGGGAATGTTGGTTTTGTAAAACCATCTTCTGCTATAAAATGAGCCAGAATATGTGCTTGCATGTGGTTTACATCTATTAAAGGAATGTTTAAACCATAAGCTAAAGACTTGGCAAAACTAGTGCCTACTAAAAGAGATCCCATTAAACCAGGACCACGAGTAAATGCTACAGCATGCAATTGTGCTTTGGCAATATTTGCTTCTTTTAAAGCTTGGTGTACAACTGGAACAATATTTTGTTGGTGTGCACGAGAGGCTAATTCTGGTACAACGCCACCAAATTCTTCATGAATTTTTTGGCTTGCAACAACATTGCTTAATACCTTGTCGTTACAGAGTATAGCAGCCGACGTATCGTCGCAAGAAGACTCAATAGCTAGTATGTAAATATTTTGTGAGGACATTTGTAAATATTCGGCATTATAATTGTTAATTTTGAATAGAAATTAATCAAGAAACAAAGGTAGTTTTTTTAACTTAAATCACGCATCAAGAAATTTCTAAAAATAGTAGGTAAGCTACTGGCAATTTTATTATTACTCTTCATCATTTTGGTGTTGGTATTATCTATTCCTGCTGTTCAAACTAAGTTAGGTAACTATGTTACAAAACATATTAATGAAGATTATAAAACCGATATTAATATTGGAAAAATAGGACTTCAGTTTAATGGTGATGTTGAATTAAAAGAAATTTTAATTCGCGATTTTAAAAAAGACACCCTTATTAGTGCTTCAGAATTAAATACTTCTGTATTAAACTTTAGCAATTTAATTGACAGTACATTAGATTTTGGAGATATAGATGTTGAAGATCTTATTTTTAACATTGTAACCTACAAAGGCGAAACAGATACTAATCTTGATGTTTTTGTATCAAGATTTGATAGTGACAATCCAAAACCAGTAAAAAGTAATTTTCTTTTATCCTCAAGCGATGTTTCTATTTATAGTGGTTCGTTTAATTTTATAAACGAGAACAAGGAAACACCTAAAATTATAGAATTTAATAAGCTAGATATAAACGCTACTAACTTTCTTATTAATGGTAGTAATGTAAGCGCACGTATAAACACATTGTCGTTTCTGGATAGTCGTGGATTAGTTGTTCAAAATTTATCTACCAATTTTGAGTACACGCTTAATAACATGGTTTTTAATAATCTTAATATTAAAACCAAGAATTCTACGCTTAAAGGAAACCTAACCTTTAATTACAATAGAGAAGATTTTAAAGATTTTGAAAATAAAGTAAAAGTAGATGCTAATTTTAGTGACGCAAATATAGCTTTAGATGAGTTAAATGTTTTTTATAATGAGTTTGGTGTTAACCAACGTGCACAATTTAATACCCAAATATCTGGAACTTTAAACAATTTAAAACTTAAAAATTTAAAGTTAAATACCAGTACGAGAACTAAAATTTATGGAGATATTAATTTTAAAAACCTTTTAAATAGTAAAGAAAACAACTTTGCTATGTACGGGGATTTTTTAAATTTAACTTCAAATTATAAAGATTTAAAACGATTGCTTCCTAATGTTTTAGGAGCTTCAATACCTTCTATATTCGATAAATTAGGAGATTTTACTATTACAGGAAACACAAATATTACACCTACAAAAATTGATGCAGATTTAAACATTAATACAGCACTTGGTTTAATAAACTCTAATTTAAGTTTAACAAATGTAAACGATATTGATCGTGCTACATATAAAGGAAATATTGTTTTCGACCAGTTTAATATTGGTGCCTTTTTAGAAGACCCAAACTTAGGCGAAATATCTTCTAATTTAGATGTTGATGGTTTTGGTTTTAAAAAGGAAAACCTAAGTACAGGAATTAAAGGAGATGTTTACTCTCTTATGTATAATAAGTACAACTACCAAAATATAGCTGTAAATGGTCAATATGCTCAAAGGGTTTTTAATGGAAAGCTAGTTGCTAACGATAAAAATTTAAAGTTAAATTTTAATGGATTAGCAGATTTATCTAAAGAAGTAAACGCATTCGATTTTTCTGCAAATGTAGAATATGCAGATTTAAGAAAACTAAACATTTACACAAGAGACTCTCAATCACTTTTTAAAGGCATTTTAGAGATGAAAATAAAAGGGACAACTTTAGATGATGCTGTTGGAAATATTACATTTCAAAAAACCAATTATAAAAACGAAACCGACGATTATTATTTTGAAGATTTTACAGTTACGTCAACCTTTGAAGGTAAAGAACACATTATTAATGTAAATTCTCCAGACATTGTAAAAGGCTCAATGCGTGGTGAGTTTTTATTTAAAGATGTTCCTAATTTATTAGAAAACTCTATAAAAAGTATTTATACAAGTCAATCACCAAATGCTATAGAAACAGATCAATTTATAAATTTTAATTTTAAAATTTATAATAAAATAGTAGAAGTGTTTTATCCAGATTTAAAGTTAGGAAAGAACACCTTTATAAAAGGTCGTGTAGAAACAGACGAGAATGAATTTAAACTTACCTTTAAATCTCCAAAAATAGAGTGGTTAGATTATTTTGCAAATACAATAGAAGTACAGGTAGATAACAAAAACCCACTATTTAATACTTATGTTGAAATAGATAGTTTAAATACTAATTTTTATAACTTATCAAAATTCAATTTAATTAATGTAACGTTAAACGATACGCTGTATATGCGTAGTGAATTTAATGGAGGCAAAACAAATACAGACGAATACAATCTTAGTTTCTACCATACTATTAATGAAAAAAACAACTCTGTAGTTGGTTTTAAAACAAGCGAAGTTAACTTTAAAGATAATCTTTGGAAGCTTAACGATGCTTCAGATAAATATAATAAAATTGAAATAGCAAACGGATTCAAAGATTTTAATATAGAAAAGTTAGTGTTAAGCCATAAAGGTGAAGAAATAAGACTTGCTGGTGTTATTAGAGATTCTACTTATAAAGATTTAAAGTTAAATTTTAAAGATGTTGATTTAGCAAAAATAACACCCAGAATTGATAGTTTAAAATTAGTTGGAAATGTAAATGGAAAACTAGATTTACTCCAGAAAAATGGTAGCTATCTTCCAAACTCTTCAATAACAATAGACGATTTAGAAATTAATAACACTTATTTTGGTTCGTTTGATGCTAATATTAAAGGAAACCAATCACTAACCAATTATACTGTAAAAGCAAAAATAAAAGACGATACAAAAAACACCTTTGAAGCCATTGGAGATATTGATGTGTCTTCTAAAAATGCTGCAATAGATGTAAATTTGCGTTTTAACGATTTTAATATTGGTATTTTATCACCTTTACTAGAACCAATTTTAAGTAACATTAGAGGTGATGTTTCAGGAAATATTGCAGTTATTGGAGATTTAAATAAACCTAATTTTAATGGTGCTTTAAAAATTAATAATGGTGGTTTAAAAATACCATATCTAAATGTAGATTTTGACTTTGCTAAAAATTCTTCAGTAACTTTAGATAATCAGAATTTTAATTTTAACGATATTAATATTACAGATGTTAAATATACTACAAAAGGAAATTTAGATGGCGTTATAAGTCATGTTAATTTTTCAAATTGGCGCTTAAATCTTGGCATAGAAACCAATAGGCTTTTAGTTTTAGACACCAAGGCAACCGAAGAATCTCTATACTACGGAACAGGTTTTATTAGTGGCATTGCAAATATTTTTGGACCAACAGAAGCGCTAAGAATCACTGCAGAGGCAGAAACTAAAAACGGTACAGAGTTTTACATTCCGTTAAGCGACGTAGAATCTTTTGGTGATAATTCTTTCATTCATTTTTTAACACCAGAAGAAAAATTGGCGAAATTGCAAGGCATCATTATTGAAAACAAAGACCTTTCTGGTTTAGAACTCTTTTTTGATTTAAACGTAACAGAAGATGCACTTATTGAAATTGTAATGGATAGAGAATCTGGAAGCACTATAAGTGGTAGAGGAGATGGTCAATTATTATTTAATATTAATACCAATGGGAAATTTGAAATGTTTGGAGACTTTATTGTTCATGAAGGTATTTATAATTTTTTCTATGGTGGCATTATAGAAAAAAAATTCAGTGTAAAACCTTATGATAGCTCAATTCAATGGGATGGAAACCCATTAGATGCAGAACTAAATATTCAAGCCATTTATAAAACAAGAACAAATCCGTCGCCATTACTAGACAATCCAATTAATAGAACAATTCCTGTAGAATTGGGAATTAGTTTAACAGGGAAGCTGGAAAGGCCAGAACCAGTTTTCGAGTTCGATTTTCCAAATGCAAATTCAACAATAAAATCTGAGTTAAATTACAGATTAGACTCTAAAGACGTAAAAGACAACCAAGCATTATATCTATTAACCACAGGTGGTTTTAACAGACAACTACAAGATATTAGTTTTACAGGTACCATAGCAGAGCGAATTAACGGATTAATAAACGGAATCTTTACAGATTCTGATAATAAAATTAAAATTGGTTTAAATTACGAAGCAGGACAACGTCGCCCAGATTATAATACAGACGATCGCGTTGGTTTTACATTGCAAACAAAAATTACAGACCGTGTACTTATTAACGGTAAACTAGGAGTTCCTGTTGGTGGAGCATCAGACTCGGTAATTGCAGGAGATGTACAAGTCGATTTTTTATTAAATGAAGAAGGTACACTAACTGCAACTGTATTTAATAGAGAAAATAGTATTAGAAATTTTGGAGAAGAGATTGGGTATACTCAAGGACTTGGTTTAGCTTATTCTGTAGATTTTGATACGTTTGGTGAATTAATTCGAAAAATCTTCAACAAAAAAGACAAAGAAACTTTAAAAGAAGATACCCAAGACAACTCTAATTCTGAAGATACAGAGAATAGACTTCCTGAAGGATTAGAGTGGAAAAAGAAGAAATAATACTCTATAATTCCTTAATATTTAACATTTTTTCAACAATTTCATTAACTAAAACGTTGTAGTAAAATTACACCTGTTAATTTTTAACAAATACATGTTATTATATAGATTTACTTTACTAGCTTAGCTATAAACAAAGTAATTAAATGTCTAAAAAGATAAAAAAAATTGGAGTAATGACGTCTGGAGGAGATGCTCCAGGAATGAATGCTGCAATTAGATCTGTAGCTAGAACTTGTGCTTTTCATGGTATAGAATGTGTTGGTATTTATCGTGGTTATGAAGGCATGATGGAAGGCGATTTTAAAGACTTAAGTGCAAGAACAGTTAAAGGAATAATTAATAAAGGAGGGACCGTTTTAAAATCTGCACGTTCTCAAGAATTTAGAACCAAAGACGGTAGAGAAAAAGCTTATAAAGCTTTAAACGCAAAAGGAATCGATGCACTAGTAACTATAGGTGGAGATGGAACGTTTACAGGTGCATTAATATTTAATCAAGAATATAACTTTCCAGTAATGGGTATTCCTGGTACTATAGATAATGATATTTTTGGAACATCACATACTTTAGGTTACGATACAGCATTAAATACAGTAGTAGAATCTATCGATAAAATTCGTGACACAGCAAGTTCGCATAATAGACTGTTTTTTGTAGAAGTTATGGGACGTGATGTTGGACACATTGCTTTAAATGTCGGTATTGGAGCAGGAGCTGAAGAAATTTTAATTCCTGAAGAAGACCTAGGTTTAGAAAGATTACTAGAGTCTCTACGACGAAGTAAAAAGTCGGGTAAATCTTCTAGTATAGTTGTAGTTGCTGAAGGCGATAAAATTGGTAAAAACGTTTTCGAGTTAAAAGATTATGTTGAAGAAAACATGACAGAATACGAAGTACGTGTATCTGTTTTAGGTCACATGCAACGTGGTGGTGCTCCATCGTGCTTCGATCGTGTTTTAGCTAGTAGAATGGGAGTAAAAGCGGTAGAAAGTTTAATGGAAGGCCAATCTAATTTTATGGTTGGTTTATTAAACGATAAAATTGCATTAACACCTTTAGAAAAAGCCGTAAAAGGAAAATCACAAATAAATAAAGAATTAATTCGTGTGTCTGATATCATGACCACTTAAACATTAATATTCCAAATAGTACTGATGTAAATTTCAGTATTAACTTAGGAAATAAAAAACAAATTATAAAATTATGTCAAAATTAAAATTAGGAATTAACGGATTTGGTAGAATTGGTCGTATTGTATTTAGAGCGACTGTAAAACGCGACAATGTAGATGTTGTAGCAATTAACGATTTGTTAGAAGTAGAGCATTTAGCATACTTATTAGAGTACGATTCTGTTCATGGAAGATTTGATGGTACTATTGAGGTAAAAGATGGTAATCTTGTTGTAGACGGAAAAACAATAAGAGTAACAGCAGAAAGAGATCCTAAAGACCTAAAGTGGGACGAGGCAGGAGCAGATGTAGTGGCAGAATGTACTGGTTTTTTTACAACAATGGAAACAGCAAATGCTCATATTCAAGGTGGTGCTAAAAAAGTAGTAATCTCAGCGCCAAGTAAAGATGCTCCAATGTTTGTAATGGGAGTAAATGATAACAAATTAACTGCAGACCATAAAATTGTATCTAACGCATCTTGTACTACTAACTGTTTAGCACCTTTAGCTAAAGTTATTGAAGATAATTTTGGTATTGAAGAGGCCTTAATGACTACTATACACGCTGCAACTTCTACGCAATTTACTGTAGATGGACCATCACGTAAAAATTACCGTTTAGGTCGTAGTGCAATAAATAATATTATACCTACTTCTACAGGAGCTGCAAAAGCTGTTGGTAAAGTAATTCCAGAATTAGATGGAAGAATAACAGGAATGGCTTTTAGAGTGCCAACCGTAGACGTATCTGTTGTAGATTTAACTGTAAAAACTAAAAAAGCAACTTCTTTAGCAGAAATTAAAGCAGCAATGAAAAAAGCTGCAAACGGTTCTATGGAAGGTGTTTTAGGCTATACCGAAGATGCCGTAGTATCTCAAGATTTTGTTAGTGAAACAAAAACAAGTGTTTTTGATGCAGATTCTGCAATAGAATTAAATTCAACTTTCTTCAAATTAGTATCTTGGTATGATAATGAATTTGGATATTCAAATAAATTAGTAGACTTAGCAGAGAAAATAAATAATCTATAAGCTTAACACATATAATAAAAATTTAAGTGCAGTCTAAGGTTTGTAAAAACTTTTACTGCGCTTTTTTTTATAATTTATTTAACCTAATTTTATATTATGATATTAATTGTTGATAGTGGTTCTACAAAATGTGATTGGATTGCAGTAGATGAAAATGGTAATCAATTACTAGAAAAAATTAGAACTAAAGGTTTAAATCCTGCCATACTTTCTAAAAAAAAATTAAGAAAGACTATTAAAAAAAGTAAGGAGCTAATAAACAATAGTGAAAAAGTTACCAATATATTCTTTTATGGAGCAGGTTGTGGCACAGAAAAACCAAGACTGGTTTTAAAAATTGTTTTACAACACATTTTTATAAATGCACATGTAGAAGTTAATGAAGATACTTTGGCAGCCGTTTTTGCGACTATTAACACTCCTGATGAAGCTGCAGTAGTTTGTATTTTAGGTACTGGCTCTAACTGTAGTTATTACGATGGTGAGAAGTTAGAACAGCGCGTAGATTCTTTGGGTTACACTTTAATGGATGATGCTTCTGGAAACTATTATGGTAAGCAATTAATACGAGATTATTATTTTAACCAAATGCCAGAGGATATAAAAATTGCTTTTGCAGATAAGTATAATTTGGAAGCAGATTTTATTAAGTACAATCTTTACAAACAACCAAATCCTAACGCTTACTTAGCAATTTTTGCTGAGTTTATGATTTT
>NZ_JALZVX010000139.1 GCF_023299985.1 Lacinutrix sp.
CGATACAAATTTGTATCGGGTTTTTATTTTATGTGATGTAAAACTAATTAATTAGTCTTGTACATTAAATGTAATTGGCAAATCGAAAGTTACTTTAACAGGCTTTCCTCTTTGCTTACCAGGTTTCATTTTAGGTATTAAACCTACAACTCTCCTAGCTTCTTTTTCTAATCCTGGATGAGGACCACGTGTTTTAACGTTTACAATGTTTCCTGCTTTATCTATTGTAAAACGTGCATAAATACGTTGTTTACCGCTTAAGCCTAATTCTTGACCTAAATCTAAATCAAATTTTCTACCAACTAACTTGTTGATTTTATCAGACATGCACTTACGTTTCTTATCGTTGTTTCCTTTTTCACAGCCAGGATAAATAGGTACACTTTCTATAACTGCGAAAGAAACTTCTACATCTTCTTCTATTTCTTCAACAACTATTTCTTCAACCTCAACTATTTCTTCTTCTTGAGTTGTTTCTGTAGATTCTATAACTGTTTCTTCAATTTCCGCTTCATCTTCAACAACCTCAATAACTTCTGGAGCTGGTGGTGGTGGTGGTGGAGGTGGTGGTGGTGGTGGTGGTGCTTGATTTGTAATTGGAATTTCTTCGTCCAATTCTTCATCAACATCTATTAACCTTTTATCTACAACACGGTCGTCGTATGTTTTGTAATTGATAGCTGTATATGTTAAACCTAACATTAACAACATACCAACAGCAAAATAGAGAGAACTGTTTCTGCCTACGTTTGCTTTAGGGTTTTTTTTTGTTTCCATTAACTTATTTATTTATGCTTTGCTAAAATAACTATTTATTTATCAAAAAAGCAAAGTATTATTATTTTTTAACACGCGTTTTTTTACACATATTATTAATAAAGATGCAAATACTAATCCTATAACATTGGCAAGTACATCTTTAAAATCACTTTGTCTGCTTACTGTAATACAACCTTGAAGTAGCTCTATAGAGATACCGTAAACTAAAGAAAATAAGGCTGCAAGACCTAAGGCTTTATTGTATTTAAAACTAAATTTATAATAAAACACAACAAACCATAGTATTACAAAAATGAAATGAGCCAAAGCATGCGTTACCTTATCGTTAAATGAAGGCAGTTTTTTTACAACATCATTTATCTTTATTAAACTTAAAAGAGATAATGTTATTGTGTAAAGAACACTTAGTAATAGACTAATTTTTTTAAGCACTAATAACTCCTTTATAATCTTCGGCAGATAATAAGTTATCTAAATCTGAAACATTAGAAACCTTAACTTTAACCATCCAACCTTCTCCATAAGGATCTGTGTTTACTTTTTCTGGTTCGTCTTCAAGAGACTCGTTAAATTCTATAATTTCTCCTGCAACAGGTAAAAATAAATCTGAAACCGTTTTTACAGCTTCAACTGTACCAAAAACTTCTTCAGCATCTAAGGTTTCGTCAACTGTTTCTACTTCTACATAGACTATATCACCTAATTCACTTTGTGCAAAATCTGTAATACCTATAGTAATTACGTCTCCTTCTACTTTAATCCACTCGTGGTCTTTTGTGTATTTTAATTCTGATGGAATATTCATTGTGTTGTTTTATATTTCTACAAATGTATTTAATTACTTTGGCTTTTCAAATATAAAAACCTTAGCATTTTCTAGTTACCAAAATTATACCTTAATGTAAATCCAGAACGTAGTGTTGTTTGTGGAAACGCAGTAGATATTGCGAATTCTGAGAACGTATAATCAAAATAGAAAATACCAGTTAAGTTTTTACTAAATGCATAATTAGCATTGTATTTTAAACCATAAATGGTTTGTCCGTTTGTAATCTGGTTATTCTCCAGATCCAAATATCTTATAATAGTTTTATTATCTCTTACAGATAAGTTTGCCTCCATCACTAAATCACTTACAATAGATTTTTTAGGGCCTGCTAATTTTGTTTTTATACGCACATCTTTAAATCTATAGCCTAATTTAAGAGCATATTCTTGACCTTGAATTTCTGTCATTAAATTATTATCAAAACTTAAAGACAATAATCTATCTTTTCTAATTTCTAATCCAACAACTACAGAATTTTTCATTTCAAGATCAACTCTAATTAACGGACTAAACAATTCTGTTAAGTTTATATTACTATACAGTTCTCCGTTTTTAAAATTACCTGCTTGATCTAAATCTTCTGCTGGTTGAGATGCATAAGCCTGGCTGTAATCTATACCATTAAAATCTAAGTTTGTTCTAAATTGATTTATAGTATAGCTCGAACGGTAACCATGAGCTAGAGAGAAACGTTTAAAACGTTTTTTAAACCATTTAAATTTCATTAAACCTGTGTACTTAAGATCCCAATTTGGAATTGGTATATCTCTAAAAGCACCTAGTTTTGATTTTTCTGCATTTTGTCCAGTATAGGCACTTAAAAATGAAGGTAATAATACAGCTTGACTAGTTTTACCAAAACCTAAAGGAAAACCTTCGGCATCTACATCGTTAACATTCGCACCTCTTTCGGTTGCTAATCTTCTTGCTATTATTAATCTATTGTCTCTAAAATCTTCAAAAGCTTCAGAGCTTATTTCGTCGCTTTTTCCAAACGCTGTTGGCAATGTAAATGTTGAAATATTAAAGTTACCAAATACATTAGGTGTTAACGAATTGTATTGGTTATTTTCTATTCTAAAATTCTCTGTATAGTTTTCTGCATGTGTTCTAGAACCAACTAAATCTATTTTTAAGTCGTTAAATGGTTCTAAATTTGCTGAAATATCCAACTGTTTTGTCTGATTTTTGGTGTATTGTTGGTTAAAATCTGGAAACACTGTTAGCCAACCATTTCTTGCCGCTAAATCTCTAATATCTCTTTGGCTACCTAAAGTATAGCCAAAAGTTGGCTCAGACGTTCCAATAAATCCTGGTGTGTTTAAGAAGCCTGGTAAAAACGTTCCGTTGTTTTCAGAATAATTTGCTTGAATTCGTTTTACAGATGTTAAAAGTCCTATTCCAAAATTAGCAATTCCTGTTCCTAAACCACTTTTCTTTTTAGCTGCTCGTTTTTTATCATCCGCTTTTTTAAGCCCTCCAGGTGGTGTTCCTGCTCTTGTTGTTCTACTAACCTTTCCATTGTTTTTTTGTACGCGTTTTTTCTTTACACCTATGTATTTATAAAACTTACGCATATCTATAGTAGAGTTTATATTGTGCGTATTACCGTTTGAAATAGAGTTTCCTAAGTCGTAAGTTATACCATCGTTAGCAACAAGGTCTCCAAACAAATCTGATCCTTTTTGCCATTGATATAAACCTTGATAGGCATAAGTTGCTTTTATAAAATTAAGCGCTGGAAATTTATTAAAAGGTATTTCGTAATTTATACCTAAGGTTTGCGAGCGTCTATTGGCATCTCCAATATCGAAATAACCGTCCCAAACATCTAGGTTTGGATCTTGCTCTCCATTAATAATATTATCCTTAAAGTAGTTTCTTACAATATTATTATTAGCTACTGCAAAGTTAAAGGTCAACGATTTTGTTAAATTCCAATTTACTGTAGATTGGAAATCGAAATTATAATTTCTTCTAAATAGTTCTTCAAGTCCAATGTTATTTCCTCCTAATTCTATCTCTCTAAATCGCTGACTATTAAATTGTCTATTAATATCTGAATTAACAGTTAGACTTGCAGGTAATAAATTAAGATTAAAATCTTTTAAAAGCTTCCAATATTTATTAGTGAAAAGTGAGTCATTATTTTTAAAAGGTTCAAATACTTTGGGTTCAAAATTATAAGCATAACTCGCTCCTGTTCTTACTAGTTTATCTATAGAGCGTTCAATTTCAAAATCGCGATGCTCTACTTTATTATAAGAATGGTTGAACGTTAAATTTTCTACATCATAAAAACGAGGTTTAGAATCTCCTGTTCTTACTTTTCTAACACCAATAAAATTGATACTTCTTCGTTTTGTAAAGTCTTCAGATTGTTCTCTAATGTTATTTTTTTCTTGTGTAGTTTCTGCAGCATCAATTCTATTTTGAAGCTTCAAATCTTTAAACTGCTGGTCGTATTCTGGTGTAATTAATTCTACACCTTGACCATAGTTAAATGGTAATTGAATTCCCCATTTTTTAGGTAACAATTGCCCAATATTTACATTAGTAACTACATTGTATTGTTTTACGTCTTCTATACTTCTTTCTTGTGGACCTTGATCTACAGAACCAAAACCTGAAGTACTCATTCTACCTGTTGCGCTTACATTTGCAAAGTCTGCAAAATTTGTATCTACATTCATTACTGCTGCCCAACCACCTTCGTTATCAATGTCTGACAATCTTAATTCGTTAAACCAAACCTCTCCACATGTTTCTAACTGGTTCTCATTTATATTTTTAACACCTACCATTAAAGTTCTTACGGCCCCAAAATTTGGATTTCCTTTAATAGCAACACGCTGTTGTCCTAATGTGTAATTTTCGAATTCATTTCCAGTAATTGCAACTGGTGCTCCATCTATAACATCGAAAAAACTAGCATTTGCATTAGCTAATGTACCATTTGCTATGCCTAAAGATTTTATTTGTTCTAAAATTTCTAGTGGTAAATTTATTTCATTTACTTCTGGCCATAATTCTACACTAGAAGTTCCTGTAGAAACCTGTAAAGGCACTTCTATTTGGTAATAGTTTTGTGTTAAATCATTACCCATTCTAATAAAACCAACTAGATCCTTGTCTGCTAATCCTGGTAAATCTCCATTTTCTGCGTGTGTAAACATTCTAATACGTTTATACTGCCTCATATCTACACTTATATTCTTAAAAACAGCTCTAGAATCTTTAGGCTGTAAATCGCATACAGTAACAACTAGAGACTGCTCATTCTGGTCTATAATGGTGTTATTATTATTTAAGCGTTCTGGTACAATTCCTGGAGGAGACTCGTAACTTCCATCGTTTTCTTGAGTACTTACTACTCCAACAGTAAATTCTGTGTCTCCAAAATTTGCAGGTGTTGGACCACCATCTAGTGCCAATTGGTAACGTCTCCAATCACTTCGTACTAGATCTAAAGTTCCAAAACGAAACGTTGTTTGTTCAGCAAAACCATTTAAATACATTCTTGCAAAACGTATTGATCTAAAATCGGTAATTCCATTTTGTCTTCTGTATTGAGGAATTGTAGGATCGTCGAAAGTAGATAACGGCACATTTACTGGTACTCTAAATTGATACCAACGCACATCTCGCGTATCTCCATTAGGTAATACTCTTGGGACTATTTTTATATCTCTAATAAATTCTCCTATTGGATTTCCTGGAAGAACTTCATTAGGACTATTTAATGGTAAATTTTGTCTTGTAATATCTAAAACATATTCAAAATAGCTATCTATAGTATTCATCGTGTTATCACGATTAATATCTTCAACATCTGGTTGCGTAGTAGAACCTCTATCTGTATCGCTAAATGCATCTGGAGAGTTACCTTGCACATTATTATAAAGCTTATAACGCTCTAACACATCTCCTTCTCTACTAAGGAAATATTGGTAATTATCTGCAGATGGATCTGGAAGAGATGAAATTGTTGATGGTATTGGTGTATCTACTCCATTTACAATAGTTGGATCTGTAATACTCATTTCTTCTAAATCATCAAAACCATCAAAACCAACATCTTGGTTTGTACGTTCTCCTCCTGTAGAGTCAAACGCGTAGATTAATGCTTGATTTTGAGGGATTGCCCAAGGCGTATTCTCGTTTGCAAGTAAATCTACATTTCCATCTGCTGGAAGCCCATTTTCATACTGTTTTTTACCATCTTTTAAAACATCTTCAGAAATACTTCCTAAATTAAAAACTAGTTGTCCTCCTGGATTATTAGGGTTCTCTTGAAATGGATCTTGCATCCAAAACTCGATATATTCTACGTTGGATTGCTCGAAATCTGTAGATGTTAATTGTCTTGTAATTCCAGCCCAACCTTGTGTTGGAGTTGAAAGCGTGTTTCCGTCTGGTTCTAGATTACTATCACTAAAATTATATGGACCTCTTTCTTCTGGGTAATATGTTAAATCTAAAGTGTTTAAAACTGCTGTTTGACCTTGTGCAATATCTTGCTGTGGAAATAATTCTTGAACAAAAACTCGAGAGGTGTATAATCCAGAAACATCATCATCGTCTAATCCTGTTGGTCTTCCATTACCATAAAAAATAGGATCTATAGTGTACCAATTTAGTAATGCGCGATCGTAACCATTTCTTATACCATTTACACCATCAAGAACAGTAGTTCCATTTAATGCTAAAGGCCTACTAGATAGTCTCCATGATAGAGCAGACTTTAGATCAATACCATTTTGACTCCCTTCAAAGTCATCTATATAAGCTGTTGCTTCACCATTAAAATCTGTACCTCTTGGAGCTCCTGGTAATAAATAAGCAAATTCTCCATTAACAGATAAGTTAGATGGTGCATCTGTATCTACATTTGGTAATTTATTTGCTAGCCTAGTAAAGAAAGGAACTTCAGTAGAATAATTTCCATTAAAACCTAATATGGTATTATTTATAGGTTCGTTATTAAAATTCGCCTTTTGCGTAATTGGTCTTTCATTTAAATTAACATAAGTGGCACCAATTAGGAATTTCTCATTAAACTGGTGTTCTACATTTATTCCTGTATAGCGTTTTGTTTGTTGACCAAAAATAGCGTTATTCTCTGTAGTTACTTGAATTGGTGTGTTAGATGCTTTTAAAGCTTCGTCTAAAATTTGAACGCGACCTAATTGATAATTTACTGTGTAATCTACGCCTTCTACAAGCACACGACCACCAGCAGTTACTTTTACAGAACCTCTTGGCACGTTAAATCCTCCAATAGCAATACCATCTCCACCTGAAGACTTATAACGCCCTTTAAGTTGAAACTTGTTTTTTTGAACCTCGTCTAAAGCTGCTGTTTTTGTTGCTTTATATAATAAATCGTAAACGTATTTTTCTTGATTTTCGTTTGTATAAATTTCTGCTTCGTAATCGAAAGCGTTATTTCCTGCGTTATTGTCATTATCTAAAACATCGAATAAATAACGCCCAAACGGTTCTACTTTAGTAAATACAATTTTTCCATTTTGAGGAATTACAGTAATACCACTAACAAAATCAAAAAAGCCATCTCCATTTAGCTGTGGATCGTTATTAAAGTTTAATCTGTCTAAATTAAATAAGCGCAGTAATGTGGTTTGCTCTATTGGCTCACCTTCAAAGTCGGTTCCAAAAGGAGAACCATCTACAGCCGTAATAAAATTTAAAGGTGCAGATTCGTTATAAAATATATTTAATTTAAAATCTTCTTGACTTAATTGGTAGGCTCCAGTATCGTAGATATTTTTCATCATTAAATCCCAAATTGGTTGAGATACAGATGTAATACTACTTTTAAGTAATTTAAGAATTAAGTTGTTATTTGTTACAGTAGTTACATCTCCATTAGTATTGGTTTCTACATCAGTTGCTCCAATACCATCGTTTGCAAATTCACCAACTTGAAATACTTGACCTCCAACTGTATATTGAAAGGCGACAGCAACAACTTCATCATTATTTAAACGCTGATTTAAGGATATATAACCTAATTGGGTGTTAAGTGTATATTCTTGACCTTCGGTAAGTTTTCTTGTGTTTTCTAGTTTAGCATAATCGAAACCTTCATTAAAACCAGGAATTAATATCCCAGATTGTATTGTTGCAATATCTCTAATAGCCTCTGTAATTTGAGAGCCTGGTCCACCAATATTTGTTGGATCTAATCGGTTGTTACCATTATCTGGAAAAGCACCTGGTCCTGCTGTAACCACAACACCAGGATTTCCAACAACTTCCGACTCTCCTAAATCTTGAAGTCCTACAATATTTCTTACATTTTCTGTTCTATTACTTCTATTGGTTACCCATACTTCTGCTCTTGTAATTTGCACATTAGTATTAATAAAAGGATAATTAGATAAAGCATTATCGTAAGTTTCCCTAAAGTATTGTGCTAAGAAAAAGTGTCGATTCTCGTCGTAATCTCTAATAAAAAAATCGAACTCGTCTAATGTTCCACCACCTTGTGCTACTACAGAACGTGTGTCTGATTTTTGTTCAGAAAACACAGCAGTTACTGTTGTTTTACCAAACTGCAACTTTGTTTTAACTCCAAATAAACTCTGCGCTCCAGAAATAAGAGAGCTATTTAGTGGCATACTAACGTTACCAACTTCTATTTTTTGAAGAATTGAATCTTCACCACCTCCAGAAGTAGGATCATATTCTAGCTTTACTAATTGCTGAAAATCGAAACTAGCCTGATTATCAAAATTTGCTGTAACCTGAAGGCGTTCTCCTACTTTACCTAAAAGACTTAGGCTAATTCTTTGGTCGAAATCGAATGTAAAGTTACTTCTGTTTCTTGGTGAAAATGATGGATTGTCTTGCTTAGTAAACAAAACACCCAAATCCATTTCTAAAGATCCTTGAGGTACAAACTCTATGGTATTACCACCAAAAATACTTTCAAAAAAACCTGAATTAACAGTAAATTCTGGTAATAAATTCTTTTTTGCTTCTTCTGAAGTTTCCTTTTTACCATCAACCGCATCAATTTTATCTTGGTAATATCCTTTCAGATTTTCTTTAAACACCAAGTCTTGATATTCTTTTGGTGTTAAAATAATTGGGTAATTAATATTAAAATCACCAACAGATTCTGTGTAAACATAACGATCTGTAACTGGATCGTATGTGTATTTTGAAGTAATACTGTTAGGATTTGGCATTAAAATATCACCAAAACTAAATCCTGTTTTAGTAGAATCGTTTTCTAATGTTGGCACTGGTTCAACTTGAGCAAAAGCATTAAAAGAAAGCACTAATGCTACTACTAGTAGTAAACTTTGTTTAATCGATTTATAAAAGTATAGGTTAAATGTATTCAAAATGTACTATAATTTTTTTAAAGCTTGTTTAATTAGGGCTTCTACAGTAGCCTCTGGTTGGGCTACTACTATTTTATCTACCACTCGTTCTGCTTGTTTTTTCGTAAAACCAAGAACTTCTAAAGCTGATAACGCTTCATCTTTGTTGGTATTGCTTCTATTAACAGAAACTTCATCAATATCGTAGATTTTAATGATTTTATCCTTTAAATCTATAATAACACGTTGCGCTGTTTTTATTCCAATACCTTTAATGGATTGAATTAATGCTACATCTTCTGTGGCTATACCCTCTCTAATTTGTTTAGGTGTTAAAGACGAGAGCATTGTTCGTGCAGTATTAGTACCTATGCCACTTACTGAAATTAGCAATCTAAATACTTCGCGCTCTCCTTTGGTTACAAAGCCATAAAGACTATGAGAATCTTCTTTTACTTGAAGATGTGTAAACAACTGTATATTTTCTTGTTCAGGAATTTGAGAAAAGGTGTTTAAAGAAATATTTAATAAATAGCCAACACCATTGCAGTCTATAACGACATCTGTTGGGTTTTTTTCTACCATTTTTCCCTTAATATGTGTGATCATTTACAGTTATTTGTTAAGTTTTCAAATGTAGTAAAATTATTAAGTTTTACAACTTTGATGATTTAAAAGGATAAACTCGAGCTAGTTTTATCGACAAAATACAAATTAATAGCCTTGTTAAGCCTTATCGTCTTACTTTATCTTTGATTTTCCTTTCTGCTGCGCATCTACTACTGCAATAGCTGTCATGTTTACAATCTCATCCACACTTGCATCAAGTTGAAGAATATGAACAGGTTTACGTAAACCCATCATAATAGGACCAATAGATTCTGCTTTATTCAATTCTTTTAGCAATTTATAAGTAATATTAGCCGATTCTAAATTTGGAAAAATAAGTGTATTCACTTTGTGTCCAGAAAGTTTTGAAAATGGAAATATATCCTGAAGCATTTTACTATTTAAAGCAAAATCGGTTTGTAATTCTCCATCAACTAATAAATCTGGATGTCTTCTATGTAAATAAGATACCGCTTCGCGAACCTTAGTTGCTGTTTGATCTTTTGAAGAGCCAAAGTTTGAAAAACTCGTCATTGCCATAACAGGTTTCATACCAAACATTTTCACTACTCCAGAGGTCATTTGGGCAATTTTTATTAAATCTTTAGCTGTAGGATTAATATTAATAGATGTATCGCTTAAAAACATTGGGCCACGTTCTGTTATCATTACATTGGTAGTTGCAATTCTGGTAGAACCAGGAGCTAAACCTATAAGTTCTAGCATAGGTTTTACCACTTCTGGATAACTGCGAGAATAGCCAGATATTAGTGCATCAGCATCACCTTCATTAACCATCATTGCTGCATAATAATTGCGTTGACGCATTAATTTTTGAGCTGCCAACAAAGTAACACCTCTACGTTTACGTTGTTTCCAATATACTTCTGCGTACTTATTTTTTTGCTCAGTCTGCTCGTCTGTTTTAGGATCAATTATTAGCAAATCTGCATCAAATTCTATTTCTTCTTTTAAACGTTCTATCTCTTCTTTTCTTCCTAATAAAATAGGAATAGCAATGCCTTCATCGTAAACTATTTGAGCGGCTTTTAATACATCTATATGGTCTGCTTCAGCATATACTACTCTTTTAGGAGCTGTTTTTGCACGACTGTAAAGCAATCTTAAAATCTTATTATCAGACCCTAAACGTTGCATTAACTCGTCTTTATATTTTTCCCAATCTTCTATAGGTTCTAATGCTACTCCACTTTCCATAGCTGCTTTTGCAACTGCTGGTGGCACTTCGGCAATTAGTCTTGGATCAAATGGTTTAGGTATTATATAGTCTTTACCAAATGTTAATCTAGTTTCGTTATATGCAATATTTACTTGCTCTGGCACTGGTTCTTTAGCTAAATTTGCTAAAGCTTTAACAGCTGCCATTTTCATGGCTTCATTAATTTTAGTAGCGCGAACATCTAAAGCACCTCTAAAAATAAAAGGAAAACCTAATACATTATTAACCTGGTTAGGATGATCGCTTCTTCCTGTAGCCATAATGATATCTTCACGAGTTGCTATTGCAGTGTCGTACTCTATTTCTGGATCTGGATTTGCCATGGCAAAAACAATAGGATTATTTGCCATAGATAATAACATCTCTGGCTTAACCAAATTACCTACAGATAAACCTAAAAATACATCTGCGCCTTCCATAGCATGTGCAAGGTTTTTATATTTTGTTTCTGATGCGTACTTTTTTTGACTCTCTAATAAATCTGTTCTGTCTGTATCTAACAACCCATCCTTATCAAACATTATTATGTGCTCTGGATTTGCACCTAACAAAACATATAAATTAACACAAGCCATTGCTGCAGAGCCTGCTCCACTAACAATTATTTTAACATTTTCTATTTGCTTTTCGGCTATTTCAAGAGCATTTAACAATGCTGCTGAGGATATAATTGCAGTACCATGCTGGTCGTCATGCATTACAGGAATATCTAGTTCTGCCTTTAAACGTCTTTCTATTTCAAAAGCTTCAGGTGCTTTTATATCTTCTAGGTTGATACCTCCAAAAGTTGGTGCTATATTTTTAACAGTAGCAATAAACTCTTCAATATCTTCTGTATCTACTTCAATATCAAAAACATCGATATCTGCAAATATTTTAAAAAGTAAGCCTTTACCTTCCATTACTGGTTTTGAAGCTTCTGGCCCAATATTTCCTAAACCTAAAACGGCTGTTCCGTTTGAGATTACAGCGACTAAGTTTCCTTTTGCTGTATATTTATAAACATTGTTTACATCTTTTGCTATTTCTAAACAAGGCTCTGCTACACCTGGAGAATAGGCTAAAGCTAAATCTCTTTGGCTAGCATATTTTTTAGTAGGAACTACTTTTATTTTACCTGGAGTTGGTTTAGCATGATAAACTAATGCTTCTCTACGCTTACTTTGTTTACTCATATATTTTATTGTGAAATATGAAATACAAATGTAATGTTTTTGATATAAAGGACAGGAGAAAAAAGAGGAAAGACGTAAGAAAACAGACTTGATTCAAATGATTAAAATCAGTCTTTCAAAAACTTTATATTACGGTTCAATCCAATAAATTTTGTACGCTTCACCGCAGATTTTTGAAACACTTTTTTAAACACATCCTCAGTTATTTCTTCCCAGTCTTTTTTAGTCATGTCTAATAACTCTGGATGTGGATTAAATAATGGTTCTCTATGTGGTTTTGAAAATTTATTCCATGGACAAACATCTTGGCAAACATCGCAACCAAACATCCAATTGTCAAATTTGCCTTTCATCTCTATTGGCAATTGCTCTTTAAGTTCAATTGTAAAATAACTAACACACTTGCTTCCATCTACCACGTAAGGTTCTGTAATAGCATGTGTTGGGCAAGCATCTATACAAGCTGTACATGTTCCACAATGGTCTGTTGTTGCATAATCGTATTCTAAATCTAAATCTATTATTAGTTCGGCTATAAAGTAAAACGAGCCAACTTGTTGAGTTAGTAAATTACTATGTTTACCAATCCAGCCTAAACCAGATTTTGCAGCCCAAGCTTTATCTAAAACAGGAGCAGAATCTACAAAAGCTCTTCCACTAACTTCTCCAATTTCATCTTGAATAAAATGTGTTAGCTCCTTTAATTTCGATTTTATTACATGATGGTAATCATTACCATAAGCGTATTTAGATAACTTTGGTGCTTCTGTGTCTTTTTGGGTTTCTAATGGAGAATAGTTTAGTAATAATGAAATAACACTTTTAGAATCTTCAACCAATTTTGTTGGGTCTAAGCGCTTATCAAAATGGTTTTCCATATAACGCATTTCGCCATTCATGTTTTTGTTTAGCCAGTTTTCTAAACGTGGTGCTTCGACTTCTAAAAATTCTGCTTTGCTAATACCACAAGATAAAAAACCTAAGCGTTTGGCTTCGGTTTTTATTTGTTGCGTGTATTTAGTTGTATTGTTAAACATTACGACCGCTTTTCAAATTTTAAAAGTGCATTTTTTGGCTTTAATGTTATTAACGGATTAATAGCAATGGTTTCAAATTCTGGATATATTTTATAGTTTTTCAGTAGTTCTGTTACTGCAATTATCATCTCGAACATTGCAAAATTATTACCAATACATTTACGTGGTCCTGCACCAAAAGGAAAATATTGTGCAGAGAATGGTCGAGCACTATCATTAAATCTTTCCGGTTTAAACGCTTCTGGCTCTTCCCATAGTTCTGGATGTCTGTGAATTTCGTAGATTGAAAATAACAGGTTGCATCCAGGCTCGAATGCCATACCATTAAAACTATCTGCTTCTACATTTAAGCGATCTATAAAATACGCTGGAGGATACAAACGCATGGACTCTTCTAATACTTGCTGGCAAATTTTAGAGCTTGAAACACGTGCCATTAAATCTTTAGCGTTGCTTTCTAAATTTGTAAACTCTTGTTGAATTTTATCTTGCCATTCTGGGTGTTTTGCTAGTAACTGGAACGTAAACGTTAATGCATTGGCTGTGGTCTCATGTCCTGCTGTAAAAATAATTAAAATTTCGTCTATAAGCTGTTCATCGCTCATACTAGTATCATCGTCGTAGCGTGTTTCTAGCAACATATCTAGCAAATCGTCATAACGTTTTTTAGATGCTTTCCTATCGTTTACAATTTGCTTTAGTATCTCTCTAGCTTCTTCTGTTAGCTTTAAATGTTTGTCTAATATTTTACTAGATTTAAACCACCAAGCTAAATAAGGTTGTCTTAATTCTCTAACAAGCATCTGCTGGTTTGCCTCTGTAATAAACTGAAGGCGTTCCATATCTTCCTCTCGTGCTGCTTTAGTAAATAAAGACTTAACTACAGTTTGGAAAGCTAAATCGTTAAGCAACGGAAAAACGTCTGTGGTTTGTTGTGGATTAATTTTTTTAAATTCTGAAGCAATAGTATCCTGCATATTGCCCAATAAATTTTGCAGTTGCCTTTTATGAAAAGCGGGCTGTAGCATTTTACGTTGCTTTTTCCATTTTTCGCCTTCTGAAGTTAACAAACCTTCACCAACATATTTTACTAAATCTACTGTTTGAATAGAAGACTTAATATAATTTTTTTGGTTTTTCTGAAGCACATATTGTGCTAATGCTGCATCACGACAAAAGAATATTTTTGTATTAAAACCTACATTAAGTTTAAATATATCTCCTTTTTCTGTGAAGTTTTTTTTATGAAAAGGGAGTGGGTTTTTAAGAATTTCGAGAGAATGCTTAAGAAATTTTAATAATGAAACTTCTGGTATTTTTTTCTCCATTTATTCTTATCCTTAATCCTTTCCAAAGAAAAGAAATCTGATGTGTTAGTACTTCGCTTTAAAACTCTAATTATTATTCCTTTATTAAAAAAAGGTCATTCTAGAATTTAAAACAAACCTCCTTGGGTTGGGCTTTTTATTCTTCCTAAATGTTTATAAGCTAACTCTGTAACTTCTCTACCTCGAGGTGTTCGCATAATAAAACCTTGCTGTATTAAAAATGGTTCGTAAACTTCCTCAATAGTTTCTGAGCTTTCGCTTACTGCAGTTGCTATTGTAGAGACACCTACTGGTCCTCCTTTAAATTTATCGATTATAGTAGATAATATTTTATTATCCATTTCATCTAGACCGTAAGCATCTACGTTTAGAGCTTCTAAAGAAAATTTTGCTATTTTTATTTCTATACTTCCATTTCCTTTTATCTGAGCAAAATCTCGAACACGACGTAACAATGCATTTGCAATTCTAGGTGTTCCACGGCTTCTACCTGCTATTTCAATTGCAGCTTCCATAGTAACAGGAACATTTAATATTTGCGCACTACGTTCTATAATTGTGCTAAGTAACTCGGTAGAATAATATTGTAATCTACTTTGAATACCAAAACGTGCACGCATTGGAGCAGTTAATAATCCTGAGCGTGTGGTTGCACCAACCAAGGTAAACGGGTTCAAATTTATTTGAACCGTTCTTGCATTAGGTCCAGACTCAATCATAATATCGATCTTGTAGTCTTCCATTGCAGAATATAAATACTCTTCTACAATTGGACTTAACCTATGGATTTCATCTATGAATAAAACGTCTCTATCGTCAAGATTAGTAAGTAATCCAGCTAAATCACCTGGTTTATCTAAAACTGGTCCTGAGGTTACCTTAATACCAACATTAAGCTCGTTTGCTAAAATATTTGCTAACGTAGTTTTTCCTAATCCAGGAGGTCCATGAAATAATGTGTGATCTAAAGCTTCTTCTCTTTGGTTTGCTGCTTCAACAAATATTTTTAGATTTTCTAACACTTGATCTTGACCTGCAAAATCTTCAAAAGATAACGGTCTTAATGTTTTTTCGATATCATGTTCTTCCAAAGAAAAACTCTCGCTTGTTGGATCTAAGTTTTCGTTCATAGTATTGCCCACCAAAGTGAGAACCTTATTAAATTATTCTCTTAAAGTGTATTCCTATTTTAACAGAACTTACTAAAAGGTGCTAAAACTAAATTCAGCATAAACAAATATAAAGAAAAAGCCTTTCAGTTTAATTATTAACTGAAAGGCTTTTAAATATTTTATAACATCAATTTTTAGTGTTGTAACTCTTCTTCACCATCTTTAAGTGGCACAATTTGAGAAACCCAATCTTCATCATGACCTGGTTTACTATAATCGTAAGCCCAACGGTGTACATGAGGTATTTCTCCTGGCCAATTACCATGTATATGTTCTACTGGTGTTGTCCACTCCATTGTATTAGATTTCCAGGGATTCTGCGTTGCTTTCTTACCAAAAAACATACTACTAAATAAGTTGTATATAAATACGATTTGAAAAGCTCCACCAATTAAAGCAAAAACTGTAATTACAACATTTACATCTTGTAAGTCATCAAATAAGGGGAAGTTACTATTTGTATAGTAACGTCTTGGTAAACCTGCCATACCTATAAAATGCATTGGGAAAAATACACCGTAAGCACAAACTGCTGTTACCCAAAAATGAACATAACCTAAGTTCTTGTTTAGCATACGACCAAACATTTTTGGGAACCAATGATAAATACCTGCGAACATTCCATAAAGTGCAGATATTCCCATTACTAAGTGAAAATGCGCTACTACAAAGTAAGTATCGTGAACATTAATATCTAATGCACTATCTCCAAGAATAATTCCTGTTAAACCACCTGTAATAAAAGTAGAAACTAATCCAATAGAAAACAGCATGGCTGGATTCATTTGTAGGTTTCCTTTCCAGAGCGTGGTTATATAATTAAATGCTTTTACTGCTGATGGTATTGCAATTAATAATGTTGTGAATGTAAATACAGATCCTAAGAATGGATTCATTCCTGAGATAAACATATGGTGTCCCCAAACTATTGTTGATAAAAATGCAATAGCTAAAATTGAAGCAATCATAGCACGATAACCAAAAATTGGCTTACGTGAGTTAGTTGCTATAATTTCGGATGTGATACCCAATGCTGGTAATAATACAATGTATACTTCAGGATGTCCTAAGAACCAGAATAAGTGTTCAAATAAAACTGGAGAACCACCTTGATAATGGAGTACTTCACCTTGTATAAATATATCTGATAAGAAGAATGATGTTCCAAAACTTCTGTCCATTATTAATAATAATGCGGCAGACAATAAAACAGGGAATGAAATAATACCAATAATTGCAGTTACAAAAAATGCCCAAATAGTTAAAGGTAGTCTAGTCATAGACATCCCTTTTGTACGTAGGTTTATAACTGTTACAACGTAATTTAAAGATCCTAACAAAGAAGATGCAATAAATATTGCCATAGACACTAACCACATAGTCATACCTGCTCCAGAACCTCCTTGAGCCATTGGTAATGCACTTAATGGTGGATATATTGTCCATCCTGCTGCAGCTGGTCCTGCTTCAACAAAGAAAGATAATACCATGATTACACTAGAGATAAAAAATAACCAATAAGAAATCATGTTTAAGAATCCTGATGCCATATCTCGTGCACCAATTTGCAATGGAATTAATAAGTTACTAAACGTACCGCTTAATCCTGCTGTTAGTACAAAGAATACCATTATGGTACCATGAATAGTTACTAATGCTAAATAAATATCTGCATCCATAACGCCTTCTGGAGCCCATTTTCCTAATAATGCTTGAAAAATTACATTTGGCTCTTCTGGCCATGCAATTTGCATACGCATCATTAAAGACATCATTACACCTACAACTCCCATAATAGTACCTGTAATAAGGTACTGCTTGGCAATCATTTTGTGATCTTGACTAAATATGTATTTAGTTACGAATGTTTCTTTATGATGGTGATCGTCGTGAGCGTCGTGAGTATCTGCGTGTGCTGACATAATCTATATATCTTTATAATCTTTTAATTAATTTTCTACTAGAGAATTTTTAAATGCTTTTTGAGTTTTTATCCAAACATCATATTCTTCTTGTGTTTCTACTATTATTTTCATTTGCATATTGTAATGAGACTTACCACAAATTTTATTACATAATAATAGATAATCGAATGTATAAGGATCTAAACCTTCTTCGCCTTTGGCTACTAAAACTTTAGACTTTTCTATTCTAATTTTATTAATATTTTGAACTTTATCCTGCATTTCTGGTGTTTCACGCATAGCTTCTGTTGTTACAGTAGGTGTGAAACCAAATTGAGTAATCATACCAGGAACACAGTTCATTTGTGCTCTAAAGTGAGGCATGTAGGCAGAATGTAAAACGTCTTGAGAACGCATTTTAAATAATACAGGACGTCCTACTGGTAAATGTAACTCTGTAGTAATAACATCGTCTTGAGCATTTAGATCTGCTTCATCAAGACCTAAAATATTTGCACGATCAATATCAATTAACCTAACATTAGCCTTACCAAGAGTATTGTCTTCTCCACCATAACGTGCTTTCCAGTTAAATTGCTGTGCATATAACTCAACTATTAAAGGATCGTTATCTTCATTAACATTCATTATACTAGTCCATGTAAACAAACCTTGTATAATTAATACAGCTAGTACAATTACTGGAATAATTGTCCAGATTGCTTCTAACTTATTGTTATCTGCATAAAACAGAGCTTTTTTACCTTTCTCTCCTCTATATTTAAATGCGAAATAGTGTAATAAAAACTGTGTAATGGTTTGTACTATGAAAATAACTATCATAGAGATAATCATTAATTTATCTATTCCTGGTCCATGCTCTGAAGCTGAATTAGACATTAATGGAAAATCTCCAAACATTACAAAACACATAATAGTGATTACATAAATGAAGATTAAAAAACCTAACATTAAGTAACCGTTAATTTTGTTGTCTTGATCGTTTGCTACTTGATTATCACTTCCAGCAGTTTTGCCTTGAGTTAAATCGAATATCTTGACCATTTGCCATATGGCAACTAGAATAAATACTAAAACTAAAATTGATAATAAAGCCGTCATTGTTGTCTTTCTTCTTTATTGAATGTATTAATAATGAAAATTCTCGCTTTCTTTAATAAAAGGATTTCTTGTTTGTATTAGAGGTGCTTTGGTAAGCGCTGTAAATACAATAAAGATAAATAATCCTGTAAAAAATAGTAGAGATGCAATTTCTGGAATTCCTATTGACCATTGATCTCCAACTGTTGCTGGCATAATCATATTGAAAACATCAATATAATGACCTGCTAATATTACAACACCAGCCATTACTATAAACCAAGGAACACGTTTGTAATCGCTGTTCATTAATAGTAATAATGGGAATATAAAGTTCATAGCTAACATGCCAAAAAATGGCAATTTATAGTCTTCAATTCTAGTTACAAAGTATGTAACTTCTTCTGGAATGTTTGAGTACCAAATTAACATAAATTGAGAAAACCATAAGTAAGTCCAGAAAATACTGAAAGCAAACATGAACTTTGCTAAATCGTGTAAATGACTATCGTTAACCTGTGGTAATAAACCTTTACTTTTTAGGTACATTGTAACAAATGCAATTACAGTTACGCCACAAACCATCATTCCAGCAAAAACATACCAACCAAATAATGTTGAAAACCAGTGAGGATCTACACTCATTATCCAATCCCAAGACATCATAGATTCTGTATAAATAAAGAATACTAAAAATGCTGCTGAAATACGAAATGTCTTTTTAAAGTTTTTGTTATCGTTTGCTTTGTCTTGAGCAATAGAAAACTTTCTTGCGAAATATCTATATAATGACCAACCACCAATAAAAATTAAACCTCTAATAAGGAATCCTCCTATATTAAGCCAACCAATTTTACCTTGTATTAGTTTGTCATGTGCAACTACATCTGGATCCATCCAAACGAAAATATTATAATGACCACCAAGCCATCCTGATCCAGAAGCAACAGCTATTAAAAGCACTATTAAAGCACCTGGTAATAGGTAAGCTGTAATACCTTCCATGACTCTTAAAACTAATGGAGACCAACCTGATTGCGAAACGTATTGAATAGCATAGAAAGCTAAAACACCTAAAGAAATCATCATAAAAAAGAATGCTGCAACATAAAATGCAGACCAAGGTCTGTTGTGCATAGCATGCATTACATGGTTTATGTGTTTAGTGTGCTCGTCTACTTTGTCGTGACTTCCACCATGTGCATTTACATCAGAATGACTCTCTACATGAGCTTCTTCTATTACATGTGTATCATGACTTGCTTCTGAAGAGTGACTTGCTTTCTCTCCATGATCTGCAGCTTCTACGTGACCATCACCATGATGAGACTCGTTTGAAAGCATATTTTCAACTTCATCAAATGTTACATGAGAAGTGTAAAAACTAAAGCAAACACCTATTGCACCAACTATCATTAAAATGATTGCAGTTAATCTTAGTCTATTTGAAATTTTGTATTCCATTATATAATCTTTAACTAAATCTTATTTTTCTAAATCTGCTTTCAATTGCATTACATATGCAACTACTTGCCAACGCTCTTGTTCGTTAAGTTGATTAGCGTAAGAACCCATGGCATTTTTACCGTAATAAATAGTATGATATACACTACCTTCTGTTATCGCTCTACCTGCATCATCGTAACTTGGTATACCAAGAATTTTTTCTCTTTTTACTAAAGTACCTTGTCCGTTTCCTTTGTTACCATGACATATAGCACAATATACAGCGTATAAAGGACCAGCTTTGGCAAAATCTATCTGAGTAGAATCTAATTTATTTTTTAAATTAGCTTTAGCTTCTAAATAGCCTTCATTTGTGTTTGCTATATCAAAAGGAGTATAACCTCTTGGTATAGATCCTTCAGCTGGTAGTTGAGCTTCAACACCGTTTGCAAAAGCATCAGATTCTTGATATGTTTCGTAAGCTACTGATTTGTACATATTGGGCATGTATTCATAATTCGGTCTCGAATTTTTCTTACAAGCCACAATCGACACTAAAACCAGCGCTAGTATTGTTATGTTAAAAATGCTCTTCATTGTCTATAATTAATGCGTATTATCTACTACGTTTATTTCAACTGCACCTGTTTCTGAAAGTAAATCGTGCAATTCTTTTTCGTTTCCATGAACTGGTATTTCCATTAAGAAATGATCATCTGTTGTTCTTGTATCTGGATTTTCTGCTTTTTTAAATGGCCACATTCTACTACGTAAGTAAAATGTTATTACCATTAAATGCGCTGCAAAGAACACTGTTAATTCAAACATAATAGGTACAAATGCAGGCATATTTTCTAAATAGCTAAAACTTGGTTTTCCACCAATGTTTTGAGGCCAATCTTCAATCATAATGAAATTCATCATTACAGTGGCTACAGCTAACCCTACACAACCATACATAAATGCTGCTATTGCAATTCTTGTTGGCGCTAATCCCATAGCCTTGTCTAGTCCATGGACTGGAAACGGCGTATATATTTCTTCAATGTGATGTCTTTTAGCTTTTACTGTTTTAACAGCTGCCATTAAAACATCATCATCGTTATAAATAGCGTGAATTACTTTTGAAGTTTCCATATGCTACTTTTAGTTTATTAATTTTTTAGCTTGTCCAGACCAATCGTCACGTTCTGCTCTTCCTGGGAAAGAACCAGTAATTTCGTCTAACAATGTATATTCTCTATTTGTCATTTTACTTACTTGAACAAAAGTAAAGATGCCTATACCATTTAATGTCTGTTCCATTTTTGGTCCAATACCATTAATTATTTTTAAATCGTCTGCAATTTGTGTTGATGCATCAAAACTACCTATTGAACCTAGCAAATTATTTACAGTATCTGAAGTATCAGATGCTTCTGTTTTTTGTGTTGCTATAGCATTAGATGTAACAGGCTTTTTTACTCCAGATGTTCTACTATCTGCTCCTGTTCCCACTAAACTCTTTCCTGAGTCTCTTAAGTTTTTATACTTGTCTCCAGAAGATTTTAAAATGGTCTTAACTTCAGCTTGTGCAATTACTGGGAATGTTCTTGAATATAATAAGAATAGTACAAAGAAAAATCCTATGGTTCCAATAAAAATTCCAATATCAACAAACGTTGGAGAGAACATAGTCCATGATGATGGTAAATAATCTCTGTGTAATGATGTCACAATAATTACAAAACGCTCAAACCACATTCCAATGTTTACTACAATAGAGATAAAGAATGAGAACATAATACTTGTTCTTAATTTCTTGAACCACATAAACTGCGGTGAAAACACATTACAACTCATCATTAATAAATAAGCCCACCAATAAGGTCCTGTTGCTCTGTTTAAAAATGCATATTGTTCATATTCTACACCAGAATACCAAGCTACAAATAACTCTGTAATATATGCCACACCTACTATAGAACCTGTAATCATAATTACAATGTTCATTAATTCGATATGTTGTACTGTAATATAATCTTCTAGACTACACACTTTCCTCATAATAATAAGTAGCGTGTTTACCATTGCAAACCCAGAAAATACTGCTCCTGCAACAAAGTAAGGTGGAAATATAGTAGTATGCCAACCTGGAATAACTGATGTTGCGAAATCAAAAGATACAATCGTGTGTACCGAAAGTACTAATGGTGTTGCTAAACCTGCAAGTACTAAAGATACTTCTTCAAAACGTTGCCAATCTTTTGCTCTACCAGTCCAACCGAAACTTAATAAACTATATATTTTCTTTTGGAAAGGCTTAATTGCTCTATCACGTAACATTGCGAAATCTGGTAATAAACCTGTCCACCAGAATACTAACGATACAGATAAATAAGTTGAAATTGCAAATACATCCCAAAGTAATGGTGAGTTAAAGTTTACCCATAGTGATCCAAATTGATTTGGTATAGGTAAAACCCAATACGCTAACCATGGTCTTCCCATGTGAATAACTGGAAATAATCCTGCTTGTACAACTGAGAAAATTGTCATTGCTTCTGCAGAACGGTTAATTGCCATTCTCCATTTTTGACGGAATAATAATAGTACTGCAGAAATTAATGTTCCTGCGTGACCAATACCA
>NZ_JALZVX010000140.1 GCF_023299985.1 Lacinutrix sp.
GATAATTACTACATTAAACAAAATTTAAAACGCATTATTTCTCAAACTCCAGATGCTGAAATCTACATTACTCAAGGTTTTATAAGTAGAGATGCACTAGGCGATATTGCAAATTTACAACGTGGAGGAAGCGATTATACAGCAACAATTATTGGAGCTGTTTTAAAAGCCGAAGAAGTACAAATTTGGACAGATATTGACGGTTTTCATAATAACGATCCTAGATTTGTAGATAACACAACTGCTATTTCTAACTTGTCTTTTGACGAGTCTGCAGAGCTGGCTTATTTTGGAGCCAAAATATTGCATCCTCAAACTGTTATGCCAGTTAAGGCATTGGATATTCCGGTACGATTAAAAAACACAATGTCTCCAGAATCTTGCGGTACATTAATTACCAATCAAGTTCACGGAGAAGGTATAAAAGCTATTGCTGCTAAAGATGGTATTACAGCTATAAAAATTAAGTCTGGTAGAATGTTATTAGCACATGGTTTTTTAAAAAAAGTGTTTGAAATTTTTGAGCGTTATGAAACGTCAATAGACATGATTACAACTTCAGAAATAGCAGTATCTTTAACCATTGATAATGCCACACATTTACAGGCTATTGTAGAGGAGTTAGCTCGTTTTTCTATAGTTGAGGTAGATGATTATAAGAGTATTGTGTGCTTAGTTGGTAATGAAATTATCTTTCATGCAGACACACCAAATTTATTTCAGATTTTACAAGACGTAAGTGTACGTATGATATCCTATGGAGGAAGTCATAATAATATCTCTTTATTAATAAATACTAGTGATAAAATTGAAACTTTGAAGAAGTTACAGCGTTATGTTTTTGAAAATAATGCCGTTTTAGTTTAAAATAAAAGGCAAACTTTCTAGTTTGCCTTTTTGTAGTTTATAAGGTGTTTAAATATCTCGCTTACTAGATATAAATCGAATTAAAAATAGTCTAATACTTTTTTAAATCATCAACATTTAATTAATGAGTAATTATATTACTCAACGTTTTTTTTCTTTTTACTATTTTGATTGCGAATTACTATAATGCTACCAATAAATAAAACTATAATTAGTAAATAAAAAAATAGTTGACCAACAGTAAAACCACTTTCAATGGCAGAATTACTTTCTTTTTTCTCTGGTTCAATTTCTTTTTCGGCTACTAAAGATATTGAATAAAAAAACTTATTTTTATTTGTTGAAGCTAATTTAGCATTCTTTTTATATGTTGAAAACTCATAGGATAGAACGTGGTTATTTACAATAAAAATCATTTTATGTCTTGAATCATGTAATTGCGGGTTAGATTTTATTGTATATAAAATCTCTACACCTTTTATTCCTTTGTACTCAAATTCGGTCTGTTCTAACAACTCTCCATTTGCAGATGCTAATGATCCAGATATAACGCCTTGGTAAAATCCAGGTAACTCAGACTCTGTTATTCTTGGATTTCCTATATCTTGAACCATAACTACATATTCTCCCATGTCATCCCAACTCGAATAATAGTTAACTCCTTTCAAGATAGTTTTGTCAGGTTTATATGGAAATTTAATTGATGCAAATTCAGTTAATTCAGTTGTTATCCATTCTTGACCAAAAGAGAAATTTGTTATTAGTAAAAGTGTAATTAAGTATCTCATAAAATTTTTGTTGTTCAGTTTCTTCGGTTTTGTAGAAATGTTAGCAAGTTTTTTTGGTAAGATAAGCTTAGAGGTTCTATCTCTAATTTAATAAATAAAATAGAGATAGAATATATTCGATGGTTTTCGAAATTAGGCTAACATTAGTAATAAATAATAACAGTCTAACTTATGGTTGTTTTTTATAGTTTTTACAGAAACATTAAACAAAATCAAGCTTTTACCTATTCATCAAATCCTCAATCTCATCAATTTCAATTGGGATATCTCGCATTAAATTAAAAGGTTCTCCACTTTTTTGTATCACCACATCATCTTCTAACCTAATACCAAAACCTTCGTCTGGAATATAGATTCCAGGCTCTACAGTAAACACCATATTAGCTTGCATTGGCTCGTGTAGTAAACCGTAATCATGCGTGTCTAATCCCATGTGGTGGCTTGTGCCATGCATAAAGTATTTTTTATACGCTGGCCAATCTGTATTTTCGTTTTTAACATCTGCTTTGTCAATTAAACCTAAGCCAAGTAATTCACTAGTCATTAATTTACCAACTTCTACATGGTATTCTGCCCAAAGTGTTCCAGGAACTAATAGTTTTGTTGCAGCATTTTTAACTCTTAAAACAGCGTTGTAAACTGCTTTTTGTCTGTCGTTATATTTGCCAGAAACAGGAATAGTACGTGTCATATCACTTGCATAATTTGCGTACTTAGCTCCAGCATCAATCAATATTAAATCACCAGCTTTACATTCTTGATTATTCTCTATATAATGTAACACATTTGCGTTGTTTCCAGAACCAATAATTGGTGTATAGGCAAATCCATCAGAACGGTTATTTAAAAATTCGTGCATAAATTCTGCTTCAATATTATACTCCCAAACACCAGGTTTTACAAAACCTAAAACACGTCTAAATCCTTTATTAGTAATGTCGCAAGCGGTTTGTATTAAGTCAATTTCTGTTTGGTCTTTAATAGAGCGTAAACGTTGTAAAATAGGATTGCTTTTTGCAACACTATGTGCAGGATATTTGTTTTTTAACCATTTTGTAAAACGGTCTTCACGTGTTTCTGTCTCCACATTAGCACGATAATGCTCGTTAGTATTTATGTAAACCGTATCACTTTGAGACATAATCTCTGCCATTACCTTTTCTAAATCTTGTAACCAATACACGGTTTTAATTCCGCTAGTTGCTAAAGCTGCTTCTTTAGTCAGTTTTTCACCTTCCCAAATAGCAATATGTGCATTCGTTTCTTTTAAAAACAAGATTTCACGATTTTTAGAATTTGGGCAATCTGGAAACATTACTAAAATACTCTCCTCTTGATCTACACCACTTAAATAAAATATATCTCTGTGTTGTTCGAAAGGTAATGTACTATCTGCACTAACAGGATAAATATCGTTAGAGTTAAATACTGCAATGCTATTTGATTGCATTTGTGAAGTAAAGTTTTTTCTGTTTTTTATAAAAAGAGCCGAATCTATTTTGTTGTATTTCATTGAAAAACTTGTTTTTCATTCCCATGAAAATGGAAATCTTATTAATGTATGTTCGTTATTTAATTTTCCGTCAAGCGGAATAACTAAGTCGTTGTAAAAATAACATTTTATTGCTAAAAAGGGTTTCAGTTTTGTTCATATTTATCATAATGACTACCTTCATGCTTTAAAAAATTCTCAATATGAAATTCAAGTTTTTCCTCGCCTTAATATTTTTAGTTCTTCTTAAAACTGAAGCACAACAGACTGGTTTAAGTACCGAAATGGTGCAAAATAGGCTTCAGCAAAAAAAACAAATGCAAGAGCGTTCTATTGTTAAAAATGTACCTTTTAAAAACATTGGACCAACAGTTATGAGTGGTCGTGTGGTTGATTTAGCAGTAAACCCAGAACAATCAAGCGAGTTTTACGCTGCTTACGCTTCTGGAGGTTTGTGGCACACAACTAATAACGGAACCTCTTTTACGCCAATTTTAGATAGCTCGCAAACACAGAATATTGGGGACATTGCAGTAGATTGGAAAACACGAACTATTTGGGTTGGTACAGGAGAGAATAACGCATCACGATCGTCTTATTCTGGAATAGGAATATTAAAATCTACTAATAATGGTGAAACTTGGGAACATGTTGGTTTACCAAATTCGCAGCATGTTGGTCGTATTTTAATTAACCCAAATAATGGAGAAGAAGTTGTAATTGGAGTAACTGGAGCATTATATTCTAAGAGTGAGGATAGAGGGATTTATAAAACTAAAGATGGCGGTAAAACATGGAAAAAAACCTTGTTTGTAGATACTACTAGCGGTATTATAGACATGCAACACGTACCAAATAATTACAATATAATGTTTGCTTCTTCTTGGACTAAAGACCGTAAAGCTTGGAATTTTGATGGAAGTGGAAATAATTCTGCTATTTATAAAAGTACAGATGCTGGAGAAACTTGGACTAAAGTTTCAACCAAAACTAGTGGTTTTCCAACTGGAACAGGAACTGGTAGAATAGGATTGGCAATTTACGATGATAATATTGTATATGCCATTCATGATAGTCAATTTAGGAGACCTTCCGAAGGAAAAAAAGAAGAAACAAGAGGTCTTAAAAAAGAAGATTTTAAAACTATGAGTAGCCAGGATTTTTTGAATCTAGAAGACAAAAAACTGAATGGCTTTTTAAAGATGAATGGTTTTCAAGAAAAATATAGAGCCGAAAACGTAAAGCAAATGGTACGAAGCGGAAACGTAAAACCTATTGACTTAGCAAACTATCTTGAGGATGCTAACTCTATGTTGTTTGATACACCTGTAATTGGAGCTGAGATATATAAAAGTACAGATGGAGGTAAAACATGGAAAAAAACGCACGATGATTATTTAGACGATTTGTATTACAGTTACGGTTATTATTTTGGACACGTTTATGTTGCACCAGATAACGAAAACAATATCTATGTTTATGGTGTGCCCATTTTAAAGTCTAAAGATGGCGGAAAAACATTTACTTCTATAAGTAAAGAAAACGTACATGCAGATCATCACGCACTATGGATAAACCCAAAAAACACAAATCACTTAATTAACGGAAACGATGGTGGTGTTAACATAACTTATGACGATGGTGAGCATTGGATAAAAAACAATTCGCCTGCTGTTGGGCAATTTTATGCTATAAATGTAGATAACCAAAAACCGTATCGCGTTTATGGTGGTTTACAAGATAATGGTGTTTGGGTTGGCGCGCATAATGCACCAGAAGATAAATCTTGGCATCAAAAAGGAGAGTATCCATGGAGAAGTATTATGGGTGGAGATGGTATGCAAATAGAGATTGATAATCGTAATCCAGATATTGTTTATACAGGTTTTCAGTTTGGTAATTACTATAGAGTTAATAGAGAAAGTGGCGATCGAAAATACATTCAGCCTAAGCACGAATTAGGCGAAACACCTTATCGATTTAATTGGCAAACACCTATTCATTTATCAAAACACAATCAAGATATTTTATATTTAGGAGGTAATAAATTAATGCGCTCGATGGATCAAGGAGATACTTGGAAAGCTATTTCTCCAGATTTAACACAAGGTAGAAAAATAGGAAATGTAGCTTATGGAACATTAGCTTCTATAAGCGAATCGCCTTTTGAGTTTGGTCTAATTTACACAGGTAGTGATGATGGTGTTATTCAAATAACTAAAAATGGAGGTGGAAGCTGGAATGTGATTAGTACAAACTTGCCTAAAGATTTATGGGTAAGTAGAGTAGTAGCCTCAAAGCATAAAAAAGAACGTGTTTA
>NZ_JALZVX010000141.1 GCF_023299985.1 Lacinutrix sp.
AGTAATGTACGTTCGTCTGGAGCAGATGATAAAGCTAAAATTGTACCAGCAATTAAATTTAGTTTAGAAGAAGCTTTAGAATACATACAAAAAGATGAGTATGTAGAGGTAACACCTAACCACTTACGTTTACGTAAGATTTGGTTAAAAGAAGCAGATAGAAAGAGAAATAAAATTGCTTAATAACAATTTTAATTTATAATTTTAAAAAGAGAAATACTGAAAAGTGTTTCTCTTTTTTGTGAAATAGATTTTCTGGTTGAGCGCAGTCGAAGCTTAGTGTGCTATAATGTAAATAAAGTAAATATGGAGTTATTAGGAATTACAGGAACAGAATACATTGGCTATTTAGCCTCTTTTATGGTGTTATTATCTTTTACAATGAAAGATGTAAAAAAATTACGTTTAGTAAACATGACAGGCTGTATTCTATTTATAATTTATGGTTTTTTAATGCCAACATTAAGAATTGGACTGCCAATAATTATTGCTAATGCTGCCATTTTTTGTGTAAATTTTTATTTCTCATTTATAAATAAAGCTAAAGTAGAAGTGTAAGTTTTTATTTTAATATTATAGCAAGAGCGACTATTTAGTCGCTCTTTTTGTTTAAAAAATTAAAATTATTGTATTTTGCTATTATTAACCTAAACCGCAGCTTTTACTATTTACACTGTTCAAAAATATACAACTGAAAAACTTCAACTTTGGAATGACTTTGTTTCCAAGGCTAAAAATGGTACCTTTCTTTTTCAGCGTGAGTTTATGGAATACCACAGCTATAGCTTTGAGGATTTTTCGCTAATGGTTTTTAAAGATGAAAAACTTGTTGCAATCATGCCTGCAAATATTTTTAACAATCAATTACACTCGCATCAAGGTTTAACTTATGGTGGATTAGTGTTTAACGAAAAACTTAAGTTTAAAAGTGTTTTGTTGGTTTTTCAATCTGTTTTAAAATTCTTAAATAGTAAACATGTTAAGGTATTGCATTTAAAATGTATGCCATCCATATATTCTAGAATTCCAAACGAAGAATTATTATACTTGTCTTTCTTGCTAGAGGCAAAATTAGTAAGAAGAGATGCGCTTTCGGTTGTTAATTTAAGTAATAGCGTTAGCTATTCTAAAGATAGAGTAGAAGGCTCTAAACGTGGAAAGAAAAACAACTTAACAATTAAAGAGGTAGAAGGTTTTACCGAATTTTGGGACAAGATTTTAATTCCTAATCTAGCAGATAAACATGAAGCAGATCCTGTGCATAGTTTAGAAGAGATTACAATATTAAAGAAGAAGTTTCCAAAAAACATTAGACAATTTAACGTTTATAAAAATGAAGAGATTGTAGCAGGAACTACAATTTTTGAAACTAAAAATGTAGCACATTCTCAATACATTTCTGGTAATAAAGATAAAAATACTTTAGGGAGTTTAGATTTTTTACATATACATTTACTAAACACCGTTTTTAAAAATAAAACGCACTTCGATTTTGGAATCTCAAACGAAAACAAAGGACAAAATGTAAACGAAGGTTTACAATACTGGAAAGAAGGTTTTGGAGCACGTACTATTATTCAGGATTTTTATACTTTTGAGACCATTAAGTTTTCTAAACTTAACACCGTTATGTTATGATAAAGTTTCTAGATCTACATAAAATTAATGCACGATTTGAAACTCAATTTAAAGAAGAGTTTCAACAATTTTTAGATTCAGGATATTATGTTCTTGGTGAAGGCACAAATGGTTTTGAAACTAATTATGCTAACTATTGTGGAACAAAGTGCTGTGTTGGTGTTAGTAATGGATTAGACGCTTTAATATTAATATTTAAAGCATACATTCAATTAGGGAAGTTGAAGAAAGGAGATGAAGTTTTAGTGCCTGCTAATACATATATAGCTTCAGTACTTTCAATAATTGAAGCTGGTTTAAAACCTGTTTTTGTTGAGCCAAATGTAAATACCTTTAATTGGGAGGCTTCTACAATAAAAAAACAAATTTCAAATAAAACTAAAGCTATTTTAACGGTTCATTTATATGGACAATTGGCAGATAGTGAAGCTGTTTTAAAACTAGCTAAAGACTACAATTTATTATTAATTGAAGATGCTGCGCAAGCGCATGGAGCAGAAAATGGAGATGGTAAGCGTGCAGGAAGTGTTAGTGATGCTGCTGCTTTTAGTTTTTATCCAAGTAAAAACTTAGGTGCTTTGGGAGAAGCTGGAGCAGTAACTACCAATGATGCAGAATTGGCTAAAATAATTAAAGAATTAAGAAATTACGGTTCGGCTAAAAAGTATGAAAACGTAAGAATTGGTGTAAACAATAGAATAGATGAACTTCAAGCTCGAATTTTAAATATTAAATTGCAACATTTAGATGCTGATAATGAAAGAAGAAGAACTATAGCAAAGCAGTATTTAGCAGAAATTAAAAATGATAAAGTAATCCTTCCGTTTTATGATGGATCTAAAAATCATAATTTTCATCTGTTTGTGGTTTTGGTTGTTAACCGAAAAGAATTTATGGCGTATTTGTTAGAAAAAGACATTCAGTCGTCCATCCATTACCCAAAGCCTCCACATAAACAAAAGGCTTTGAAGGATTTTTCAGAATTACAATTGCCAATTACAGAAGGCATTCATAAAAACTGTGTGAGTTTACCAATAAATCCAATTTTGACTCCAGAAGAAGTTCTGAAAGTAATAACTGTTATAAATGAGTATTAAAAATCTAATAGCTTCATTTAGAAAACACACTTTACTAAAGATACTATCTCTAAACTCTATAGTTATAGGTATTAGGCTAATTGTATCTGTTTTTATTCAAAATTTATTAGCAGAAACCATTGGAGCTTCTGGTTTAGCTAAAGTTGGACAAATTAGAAATTTATTAGGAATATTAACAAGCACCTCTTCTCTTGGTGTTTTTAATGGTGTAGTAAAATACACTTCAGAATTAAAAGAAGACGAGACATTTTTAAAGAAAATGTTTTCAACTACTTTTATATTTATTAGCGTAGGAGTCTGCTTGACTACTATACTTTTACTGCTTTTTTCAAATGAAATTGCTGTCTATTTATTTGGTGATAGCGATTTTGTTTTTATTATTAAATTATTATCAATTATTGTTCCTGCTATTGCCATAAACAGAGTTTTTAGTGGTGTGTTAAACGGTCTTTCTGCATATAAAAAGTATGCAAAAATTGAAATAGTTTCTTATCTATTATCTAGTGTTTTATTAGTTTCTTTTTTATTGAAATTCAATTTAGAGGGTGTTTTAATAGCTATTGCAATAACTCCAGTTTTACAATTATTAGTTATTGTTTTTGTCTTTGGAAAAACATTAAGAAAACACATTAAAATTAATAGTCTAAAATTAAATAGTCCTTATACAAGAGCTTTATTAATTTTCATGATAATGTCTTTGGTTTCAACTGTACTTGTGAATTTTATAGAGATTGATCTAAGAACACAAATCTCTAATAGAATTAGTGAAGATGAAGCTGGGAACTGGACAGCAATGCTTTTTCTTTCTAAAAACTATATGGTGTTTTCTTCAGGGTTATTTACACTTTATGTTATTCCAAAATTTGCTAGAATTCATAATAGAGGCGAATTTAAAAAAGAGGTTTTACATATTTACAAAACAATAATGCCACTTTTTGGTATAGGTATGATACTCGTTTATTTATTTAGAAATATAATTGTAGATATTATCTATCCCGATTTTAAATATATGGAGCCATTATTTAAATGGCAGTTATTAGGCGATTTTGTTAAATTGGCTTCTTTAGTAGTAGCGCATCAGTTTTTAGCTAAAAAAATGCTGATTAGTTTTGTTGTCACAGAAATTATTTCTCTTGCTTTATTTTATGGATTATCTATGTTTTTTGTAAACGAATATGGTACAGAAGGTATTACTATGGCTCATTTCTATAGATATATAATTTACTTTTTTATGGTGTTAATTATTATTTTGTATTCTTTTAAGAATAAAAAAAGTTAATGAGACCAAGCCTTAATATATTTTTTAGCTGAAGTAACATAATCATGTTCAATCTCAATAAACTGTCTTGCATTTTTAGAAATCTCAATAATCTTATCTGGATTTAAAATTAACCATTCTAACTTTTGTACTAAATAATCAACATCTGGCAAGGCATTAATAGCTACAGTATCTTTTTCTAAACTATAATGTTCTAACCATTCTTGTTCGGCACCTGTAAACACCACTTTTCCTTTTGCCATAGCTTCTAAGGCGTTGTAGCCTTGATCGTAGGCATAAACTTGATCTAGTAAAATATGTGCTTTATTATAAACCTGTATGTATTGGGTATATGGTAAATTTTCGGTTATTTGTATCTCTACTTTTTCAGGATACATGTCTTTAATAGTAGCTAAAGCTTCTTCAAAAAAAGTAATCCCTTTTTTTATTTTAGAACGTGTATTTATACCTAAAAAAATATTTATTTTAGAGTCTATTTTAAGTTCTGTAAAGTCAATTTTATTAGTGTTAATTGGGTTTGGAATAAAACCTAAATACTGAGGTTGCGCTTGCATTGGTAAATGGTAATCCATATCTGTAGCTATGGTTCCAAAGCTGTTTTTTTTAACAAACTCGTGTAATCTTTTATAAGGCTTTGTAACGTATTTTAAAGAAAACTGGAATCTGTTTTTTAATGCTTTATTGTTTAAGTAAGGCGTTAAAATAGAATATTTTAAGTTTTTGTTTAGGTAATAACTAACAGAAGTGAAATCGTCTCCACAACACAAAACACATAGTTTTTTGTTAGTAATAATAAGCTGTTGTAGTAATTTTATTTGTGTTTTAGGTTCAATAAAAAGGGCATCTTCATTAATAAGTTGTACTACATCGAAGTCTTTTAATTGTGGTATTATTTTTTTAAAGCGATAAGCATTTTCAATTTTTATAAAGTCTGTATTCAAAAACCGAATGCATAAATTATTCAGTTTATTTAATACAAATGAAGCTTTAATTTTGGAGTTAAAATTAATATCGGTTTTAAATTTTTTCATACCATCGCCAGAGCTCACAATCGTTACTTGGTGACCAAGTGCAACCAAGCCTTCCTTTAAAGAACTGTGTAATCTACTATATTCTCCAACTAATAGAATCTTCATTTATATTTTATACATTTGTTTTCAAAGATAATTTAATGAGTAAGGTTACCAAAACTAATTTAAAATTAGAAATTCTGCTGTCTACAATGCACAGAAATTCTTTAGATTTTTTGGATAAACTTTTCCCAAATGGTAGCTACCAAAACCATAATTTACTCATAATAAATCAAACCACAGAAGACTGTTTATTAACGTCTCAATTTGCTAACATACGTGTAATAAATTCTTTCACAAAAGGATTAACGAATAGTAGAAATTTAGCTTTAGAAAATGCAGTAGGACCACTTTGCTTAATTGCAGACGATGACGTTATTTATAATGCTAATTTTGAAAACAACATTACTAAAAGTTTTACAGCTAATACTGAAGCCGATGTTATTACATTTAAAATGAAAGACCTTCAAGGGAAAGATTTTAAAAATTATACAGTAAGTAAATGGCATGATGAAAAATCGGTACAGTTAGTAAATTCTGTAGTTATTGCTTTTAGACTGAATAGTATTAAGACTAAAAAAATCACTTTTAATACACACTTTGGCTTAGGAGCTACTTTTGAAACAGCAGATGAGTATATTTTTCTTAGAGACTGTTTAAAAGCAAATTTAAAGCTTTGGTTTCAATCTGAATATATATTGTCTCACGCTATTAATAGTTCAGGGAAAGCTTTAGGCAGCAACCGAATTGTTTTTGCTAAATCTGCTTTGTTTTATAAGTACTCTGGAATTTTTGGCTATTTAAGACTATTCAAATATCTTGTCGTAATTTTTAATCTAAATTATATTAAAAGACAAGAGTTTTTTACTAAACTTAAATTAGGTTTGCAAGGTATTTTAGCCTACAAAAAACTGATAAAAGAAGGACAAGAAACACGATAAAAATGAAAAAAACCACGATAGATAACGTTACGATAATAAACATTCCAAAGATTATAGATAAACAAAGAAGAGGTAATTTATGCGTAATTGAAAATAACGTTTTGCCTTATAAAGTAGAACGTGTTTATTATTTGTTTGATGTCCCAAGTGATGCTAGTAGAGGAGGACACTCTCACATTGCTTGCCATGAGTTGCTAGTTGCTTTAAGTGGTAGTTTTGATGTGGTAATAAAAGATGGAGAAAGCACTAAAACGGTAACGCTTAATAAACCAGATAAGGGTTTGTTAATAGTAGATGGAATATGGAGAGCGCTTGAGAATTTTTCGTCTGGAGCAGTTTGTTTGGTTTTAGCTTCTGAAGTTTATGATGAAACAGATTATATAAGAGATTATACTGCGTTTTTAAAATCTAAGCAATAATACCATTTTTGTAAGCATAGCACATATAACTTATTCTATACAATTGTAATATGCGAACAGAAGGTGCGTTGCCTAACAAGTTTTTTTGCATACTTTTTTTAAGAGATGTGAAGAAAAAACTCAAAACCCAAGTTAATTTAAAGTGTTTTAATTTTGAAAACAGTTTTAGCAAATCGTTACTATGGTTGGTAAAACCTTCAGTTTTGTAAAAGTAAAGTAATGTTAATGCAGCTTGTTCTTTCTTCTTTAAATAGACTTCGCTTTTTTCAATACCAAGATGATACACTTCATTATCTATATGAAACATTTTTACTTTATTATCCTGAAGTAGTGCGCCATAATAATTATCGAAACCATAGCCTTTGTTGTCTTTAATTTTAGAATTGATTTCCTTAAAAACGCTACTTTTAATTAAATAGTTAGCAGAAATAATGACTTTATAAGGTGATTTGTTTCTAATAGCTGCAGGAATTTGTTCTTTAGTTTTTCCGTATTCCCAACGTAAGCGATAAGACTGTTCTGGCTTAGATTTGTAATACGCAAAACCTCCAAAAACGCCATCGTAATTAAGTTGTATAGCGTTAATGTAGTTGAAAATAAATTGCTTAGACTTTGGCATTACATCTGCATCTAAAAACAAAAGCCAATTGTATTTTGCTTTTGCAGCAAGTTCTTGTCTCGCTTTTACACGACCAATATTATCATTATTTATAATAATAGATGTGTTGCTTAATGTGCTATTTGCGTTTATTTTAGTCGTGCTGCCATCCTCTAGAATAATAATTTCAAAAGGAATTGTGTTCTCTACTAATTGCGAATGTACAGCTGCAATTAATTGAGAAACATCATAATTATATGTTGGAATTAAAACTGAAATCATAATTTATAAGTGCTTAAAAATACAGTTTTTTAATAGGAAGAAATAAGAAATTGTCTTTTTAATTTTTTACTAAATAATTATATATAAAACTGTAAATTGCAGTAGTTTAAATTTTATACTTTCTTTTGGATAAACAAGCAATTTCAAAAATTATATACAATCATATTTTTACTAATAAACAATCTCTAAAAGAGCAGTTTAGTAAAAGCGAGAAGGCTATTGGTTACTTTTTTCTAGATACTGTTTTGCCAGAAGCGTTAGCTTTAGAATGCGCAAAAGTCTTCCCAAACCCAGAGGAGATGAAAATGCTTAAATCTATAAAAGAGTATAAGTATGTTAGTGCACAAATGGATAAGCATCACGAGCTTTTAGAGGCTGTTATTTATGCTTTTCAAAATAAAAAAATAGTCGAGCTTATTGGTGAGATCTGTAATATTTCGTCATTGTATCCAGACGATTCTTTATACGCAGGAGGTTTATCTTTAATGGCGAAAGATAATTTTTTAAATCCGCATTTAGATAATTCTCATGATGCAGAACGCGAACGTTGGCGTGTTTTAAATTTATTATATTATGTTACACCTCATTGGCAAAAAGAAAATGGTGGACATCTTGAGCTTTGGCCAAATGGACCAAAAAAGGAGTCAGTAATAATTGAGAGTAAGTTTAATAGGTTAATTGTAATGGCTACACATTCTAAATCTTGGCATTCTGTTAATAAAGTAACAATAGAGGGTTCTCGTTGTTGTATTTCTAATTACTACTTTAGCGATAATGCCTTGCGTGAAACAGATAAGTTTCATGTTACCAAATTTAGAGGCAGACCAAACCAAACGTTTACTAATTTACTTTTAGATTGCGATGCTAGTTTAAGAATGTTAGTTAGAAAGCTGTTTAAAAAAGGCGTTCGTAAAAACCCACACGTTTATAAGAAAACTAATAATTAGAATGAAATTTTATAAAAACTTTATAATAATTTGGTCTATTGTTTATTTAACATTAGCATTTGCTGGACGTTTTTTTAGTGATAAAAAAGAATGGTATCCTTTTTTTAGATGGTCTTTATATTCAAAATCTAACGATAAATTAGAAGTGTCTTACGTTATGGTTTATAAATTGGGAGATTCGTTATTAAGTAAGCCTAAAAAATTAAAAGATTTAAGAGAAATACATCAATTAAGCGCGTCTGATATCTATAATGAATATCTTAAAATTAATGAAGATTTAGACAAGAATAAAAGCTTTAATAACCTGTTTTTTAATAGTTTTTTTACTGAAGGAAGCGAATACGCAATGTTTAAAAAACGATTCGATTTAAGTAAGGAGAAGTATAATGTACCAATTATTGAAAAGCAATTGGACTATAAAAATGGTAAAATAACTATTTATGATTAACGATCTTAAAACCCATTTTTTTTGGAAATATGCCTTTGGAAAAAACGGTATTTTTTCTGGAGATTTAGATTTAGCTTACGCTAATATTAAAAACATTATGCGCTTTTCGTATTTGTTTTTTGCAGTAATTATTTTTATTGAGTTAACAAATGTTACAGTTTATCAAAATATTCAAATTATAGAACCAACCTGGTTAATGCTAGTTTTTAAAGGGTTTAATGCTTCTATATTATCTTTTGTGTTTCTAGCATCAACAATAATTATTCTTTTTCTTATCTTTTTTATTCCAGATAATCGTTTACTTAGAGTGTTATTTTTTATCTTTTTCTTTCTTAATGGCGCTTTAAATAATTCTTTCGGGAAAATAAGTCACGGTTTACATTTATCCTTAATGGTCGCTTTCTTTTTCGCACTTATTCCTTCGAATAAAACAAGTGATTATAAAATTAAAAGCATAGTAATGTTTGCTACAGCTCAATTCTTTCTGTTAATGACTTATTCTTTAACGGGCTTTTGGAAACTGTTTTGGGGAGTAATAGAGTTCTTTACAAAAGAAGTAAGCTTGTTTTCTCCACTGTCATTAAGAAACACACTTATTTATCAATTTGAAGTTGCAGAGCCAACAGCAATTGGCACTTTATTTTTAGAACATTACACTTTGGGCTATTTGTTTTATTTAGTTGCAGTAGGTATAGAGCTATTTGCTTTGTTGGTGTTTTTTAAAGCGAACATGCACAAAGTTTGGGGTGTTTTAATACTTAGTTTACACATTGGTATAGAGCTTATTGTAGGTGTAAGTTCTTTTGCTATTTTTTATACGGTTTGTTTACTTTTAGTGATGTCTCCTTTTGCGAAACAAACGAGTTTTAAAACAACACTACTTTCTTTTCCTGTGGTAAGTCAAATCTATTGGTTAAAAAATAAAATCAGAAATTAAGCGCGACGTTGTACAACTTCAAACACCTGATTTTCATCACATTTTAAAGTTTTGCTTGGGTATTTTAAAAGTAAAGCATAGTCATGAGTTGCCATTAAAATAGTATTACCGTTTTTGTTGATTTCTTGTAATACCTCCATAACTTCAATACTAGTTTGAGGATCCAGATTTCCAGTTGGCTCATCTGCAAGAATAAGTTCAGGATCGTTAAGTAAAGCGCGTGCAATAGCAATACGCTGTTGTTCTCCTCCAGAAAGTTCGTGAGGGAATTTAAAACCAGTAGTTTTCATACCTACTTTATCTAAAACGGTTTCTATTTGTGTTGCCATTTTCACTTTGTCTTTCCAGCCAGTAGCTTTTAAAACAAATTCAAGATTTGCATTAACTGTTCTATCTGTTAGTAATTTAAAATCTTGAAAAACAACACCTAGTTTACGTCTTAAAAACGGAATGTCTTTTTCTTTTAGTGTATTCAAGTTGAAATCTACAATACTACCTTCTCCTTTCTTTAATGGTATGTCTGCGTATAAAGTTTTCATAAAACTACTTTTTCCAGAACCTGTTTTCCCTATTAAATAAACAAAATCTCCTTTGTTTATTTCTACATTAACGTTAGATAATACAAGGCTGTCACCTTGAAAGATAGAAGCGTCTTTAAATTCTAGAACAGTTTGAGACATAAGATTTTATGATTTTTTTTCACTTAAATATTTAGACTTCAAATCTAAAACATTAATAACAACAAAATAAACAATTAATGGTAAAAACGGAAATGCAAAACGACTATTAGACCCAAAAGCAACAAGAGCTTGAGCTAAAGCGCCAGACAATACAATACAAACTATAAATAAATTCATATTAAAAAGGCTGCATTTAGATTTAAAAAATAAAAATAGTATTCTTACAGAAAAGAGTAGGAATAAAATATTTAGTAGAACCAATACATGTTTTTGAAAGTAAGCCCAAAAATAGTTAAAGCCATAACGAAAGTATTTATTGCTAAATTTTTCAGCATTCCATTTCATACTATCTTTATATCCAAAAAATAAGCAAGCAGATTTAAATACTTGTTTTGCATATAAATCTGGATGTTCTTTAAACAAGTTTTTAGAAATTCTGCCAAGTTCTGCAGATAGATCTTGAGGGCTTAATTGTGTTTTTTTAAGCAATTCATCGTGAGCATACCAAATAGTCATTGGGTAAGCTTTATCGTTTTTCTCTCTTATAATAGAATCTCTTTTTCTAACAAATATATCTCGTATTAAAGCATCTTCATCTGGTGCTTTTTCAAAAAAAGAAGTAGCTGTTTGAGAGAGGTTAATTCCAAAATAATAGGTGTTTGTAAAGTATCCAATATTTTGTTTGTTAAAATTATTCCAAGTAAAATACGATAGAAACGGAATAAGAATAACAATTACACTTTTAATAAGTGCGTCTTTTTTATTAAACTTAAATTGTTTTACAAAAAAGAATAGTGCAAATCCAAGGCTAAAGTAAATAAACAAAGGTTTTGTAAGGTATAGCCAACTTAAAACTATAGAAAGTAAGAGGTAATATTTTTTTGGTGTTTTTGCAGAAAATAATTGATAACGTTCTATAATCCAAAAACTAAAAAGCACTAGAAAAACAGTTAGTGTTTCAGTTAAAATAGCAAATTCAAAAAACAAGAATTGCATAAAGGAAGTGGTAATAAATGTAACCCAGAAGGCTGTAATTTTATTTTTGGTTTTCCGAAGAGAAAAATCGAATAACAAGTAAGTGCTTAGTAAACCTATAAAGAGTTGAAATATAACAGTAATAACTAAGCTATTGTTGGCTAATGCTATTAAAAAAGAGTAACCTGGTGTTCTATTTCCTGGATAGTTTTCAAGATTAAACGTTGTTAATAATTTACCCAACGCAATGTAATCTTCGCTATCAGGAGAAATGGTTATGGCACCATAAGTAAGCGCAATAATTACACGAGCTAAAACAGCAATACTTAATATTAATACTAATGCGTATTTATTAATAAATGTATAAAGTTTACTAAGCATAATTATTTGTAATGACTGTAAAGTTTAAATAAAGCAAATGGTGTTTTTAAAAAGTCTAAAAACGAAATTCTAGTATCTTCTGTGTCATGCCATCGATTTAAAGGAACCTCTAAAATATTAGTTTTGCAATAGTCTTTGCCGTTTAGGTTTTTTGTTCGCGCTAGCAACTCCACATCAAATAACCATTTTGTTTTAAAAGAGTCTTTAAAAATAGCGTTTGCTAGTGTTTTATCTATAATTTTCGCACCACATTGCGTATCGTAAATTTCTAGTTTTAAAATAAAGGCATCTATAAATGTTGCTACTAATCTTCCAAAAAAGTGTCTGTAAAATTTTCGTTTTATAGAGGCTCCCAAAACCTTAACTCTAGAGCCTAAAACAAAGGTTTTGTTTTCAGTTTTAGCAACAGACAATAATCTAGAAATTTCAGAAAGTGACGTCGATAAATCTGCATCAAGATAACCAGCATATTTGTAATTTTCACTTAATTGTAACACAGCTAGTCTTATTGCTTCAGCTTTACCACTGTTTTTCTCTAAATTTAAAATAGAAGTATTGGGTAATTCACTTATTAAATTATTTAAAACAGATAAGGTTTTGTCTGTACTTCCATCGTTTACAAATAACAAATCAAAAGTGTTATTTTGTTCCTGAAACGTTTTATAGGCTAGAATATTAAGCCTATTCGCTTCATTGTAACAAGGAATAATAATACAAGAATCTGTCATAAAAAAAGGTCAATTAGCTTGGTAAAAGTATCATTTATTAGTTTAAGCACAAAAGGTATTGCTTCAATTTTTAATAAGTCGGTTCATAATTATAATAAGTTTCTAACGTTAACATATTAGGATTAATTTATATTTGATTTTTGAATTTAAAACAACTAGTCAATGATTAAAAAACATATTTTATCTCTCTTAATCGCGATAAGTTTTTCTTTAATAGCCTTTGCACAGCAATCTGCAACTTACACTAACAACTTTGTAGATTACCAAAAAGCATTATCGTTATATAATAACCAACAATATTTAGCAGCTCAAGCAGCTTTTAAAGCGATTAAAAAAACAGCTAAAGGTGAAGCAATAATGTCGGACTGCGCTTATTATATTGCTAATTGTGCAGTGCGTTTAAACCAGAAAAATGCAGATACTTTAATCGAAGTTTTTGTGGAAGATTACCCAACAAGTACCAAAAGAAATACTGCGTATGTAGATGTAGCAGATTATTATTTTGAAAATGAAAAATTTGCTTATTCAGAAAAATGGTACAGTAAAGTAGATGAAAACTCGCTATCTCAAAACGAACGCGAAAAGTTTAATTTCAATAGAGGTTACACTGCTTTTTTATCTAAGAATTTTAAAGAAGCTAAAAAGTATTTAAATAGAGTTGAGACTTCTCAAAAATATGGTTCTCAAGCTAAATATTATATTGGCTATATGGCTTATGAAGGTGATGATTACGATAAAGCTAACGAGTATTTTGAACAGGTTGGTGATGAGGAAAAATACAAAGAGAAGCTAAGTTATTACCAAGCAGATTTAAACTTTAAACTAGGTAAGTTTGATAAAGCAATAACACTAGCTAAAGCACAATTAGAAAAAACTACAGAAGAAAATGAAGTGTCTGAGCTTAATAAAATAGTTGGTGAAAGTTACTTTAACTTAAAACAGTACGATCTTGCTATTACACATTTAACAAAGTATAAAGGCAAAAAAGGGAAATGGAATAATACAGACTACTACCAATTAGGTTACGCTTATTACAAACAAAAAGATTATAACAAAGCCATTTCAGAATTTAATAAAATTATTGATGGAGACAATAGTGTAGCACAAAA
>NZ_JALZVX010000142.1 GCF_023299985.1 Lacinutrix sp.
TTCATTTTTAAAAATGAAACTATAAATCAAAGCTGAAACTAAAATAACTCCAACTGAAACTCCTGTATATTTTATCCATTTAGAACGAACGTAACTTTTTTTCGCTGCATATATCTCGGTTTTTAAATCAACACGATTTATACCTCCTAAAATGACTAATTGTTCGTTATAAAGTTGATTAAATTCTGAATCTGTTTCTAGTTTTTTTTCAAAAGCTTGTTTTTCACTCTCAGAAAGTGTCTTGTTTAAATAAGCGTTTATTAAGTCTGTATTTTCTATATAATTTTCCATGATGATTTCGAATTAAGATTGAACGGTTTTAAAGTTAGTTCTGTAAATGTCTTTTGCTTTTTGTAAACATTTGTACTTCTGGTTTTTTGCAATTTTTTCGCTTTTAAATTGCATCACCTCAGCAATGTCTTTAAAAGACATTTTTTTGAGGTAAAACCGTTGTAGTAATTCTTGACATCGTACTCCTAATTCGCGAAAGGCATTTTCGGCAAATTGGTATTTTTGTTCTTCTAAAACGTTATGGAATAGAGAGACTTCATCTGTATTTAAATCGTGTAACTCTTGTTTCGAAAATTGTTTTTGTGTGTCTTTCCAAACAAATCGAGATACCGAATAAAGATAGGTGTAAAATGAAGATGTTAAAGTGAAATTAGATTTCTCAAGGTTTCTATTAAGTATAATTAACGCTTCTTGAAACACATCGCTAGCATCTACTTTTGTACCTCCTTTAGATAGAATGAGTTTCTCTATTCTTGGATAGAGTTTGTACAACTCTTTGAAGGCTTTGCTTCGCTGACCGTTTTTAAAAAGTTCCAATATTTTTTGATCGCTCATAAATAGTTGTTTACTTATTAATGGTCATTTTGTTAAAAGGTCTCCTAAATTAATTTGATTAATTCATCATTGCAAGAACAAAGTACGTGGTAATCTATTTATTTATAATACTGTAAACTGCCACTGCATACTTAATACTAAAAACGGCGTTCCTTCTGCAACTGCTCGTAAGCTTTTTGCACTTGCTTAAATTTATCTTCGGCTCCTTTTTTGTGTTCGTCTCCTAAGTGCTCTACTTTATCTGGATGGTATTTTTTAGCCATATTTCTATAGGCTTTTTTAATCTCGTTGTTGGTAGCAGATTTGGTAATGCCTAAAATTTTATATGCATTATCTCGACTGTTATAAAACATGGCTTTAATTCTACTATAATCGCTTGAGCTTATACCTAAGTAACCTGCAATTGTAAAAATCTGGCGTTCCTCGTCTTCGGTTACCATAGTATCTGCCTTTGCTATTCCAAATAGAAAGTGCATTAACTGTAAACGAGAAGAGTGATCCATCATTTGCTGGATTTGCATACAAACTTGGCGTAATGGTATGGTTTGCTGACTTACTTTTTTAAATAAATCGAAAGCTTTGTTAGCCCTTTCCTTACCATACATTTTAACAAACTCATTACGTACAAACGCTACCTCACGCTCGTCTTGTTTGCCATCTGCTTTTATAACTACTGTTGCCAAAATAAGTAAACTAATCTCGAAATCTCCAGAGGTTGTTTGTGCGCGACGTTGCTGTTGTGTTCTATAGTTTGGTCTGGATTGTTGATGTCTTCCACGTGTTTGTTGTGGCTCACCACCTCCTAGTAAAAAACCACCTTTACCAGAAGCTAAAGCATCTCCAATACTACCTAATGCTAAACCTATTATTGCACCTATTGGCCCTCCAAAAGACCAACCTAATGTGGCGCCAATCCATTTTAATCCTCTCATTTTTTACTCTAATTTTTAATAATTGTAAATATAATACTTGTGATACCAATTTTTATTTAAAATGAGTTAGAAATAATTTAAACTATTTTAAGTAATAATAGGTATTAATTGTCAACAAATCTCTTTTGTTACGACTATTAGCTGGTGAGCGTGTTAAGGATGGAAACGGCATCCTTTTTGCTTTTTTTAGCAAAAAGATACAGTGTACAGCCTGACCTTATGACACCTAAGTGGCATAAGGTAACGCTCAAAAACAATTTAGCACGAAAATTGATTAACTTTGTATTATAAATTATAATAATAAATAAATTTTTAAAAGATATGTATCCAGCAGAATTAGTAAAACCTATGAGCGAAGATTTAACAAGCGCAGGTTTTGAAGCATTAAATACAGCAGAAGCAGTTGATGCAGCAGTAAAAAAAGAAGGAACAACTTTAGTGGTTGTAAATTCGGTTTGTGGTTGTGCGGCAGCAAATGCGCGTCCAGGTGCTAAAATGAGTTTAAAAAATGATAAAAAACCTAGTACAATTGTAACTGTTTTTGCAGGTGTAGATACAGAAGCAGTTGACCAAGCACGTGGTCACATGGTACCTTTTCCTCCAAGTTCGCCAAGTATGGCTTTGTTTAAAAATGGAGAATTAGTACACATGTTAGAGCGTCACCATATTGAAGGTCGTCCTGCAGAGTTAATTGCAGAAAACCTTATGGATGCTTATAACGAGCATTGCTAAAATTATAAACTAAGTATTATAGAAAAACCGCGTTTTTTAAACGCGGTTTTTCTATTTTTGGAACATAGATTTTATATTAAAAATGAGAAAACTATTAGCATACCCATTAACTTGTATTTATTTTCTATTTTTTGGAATATCATTACTTGTTTTTCATCCAATACAATGGATTTGCTTAAATGTGTTTGGTTACAAAACGCATAAAAAAAGTGTCGATTTTTTACAGTTTTCTTTAATGCGCTGTGTTAATTTTTTAGGCTCGTGGCATACCTTTAAAAATATATATAAACTAGATACTTCTCAACCTATAATTATAGTTTCTAATCACCAAAGCATGGCAGATATCCCACCATTAATGTGGTATTTTAGAAAGCATCATGTTAAATTTGTGAGTAAAAAAGAGTTAGGAAAAGGCATACCAAGTGTGTCTTACAATTTACGACATGGTGGCTCTGCACTAATAGACCGAAAAAACCCAAGACAATCTATTGTTGCTATTAGAAAATTTTCAGATTATATAGAATCTACAAATCGTGCTGCTGTTATTTTTCCAGAAGGTACTAGAAGTCGTGATGGTAAACCAAAACCATTTCATACAAAAGGATTAGAAACACTTATAAAGTATATTCCTAGCGCTGTAATAGTGCCTGTAACCATTAATAATTCGTGGAAAACGTTACGTTATGGTAAATTTCCAATGGGAATAGGAAACCATTTAACTTTCGAAGCCCATAAACCAATTAAATTTAGTGATTTTGATTCTAAAGAAGCATTACTCACACATATAGAAATAACCATAAAGAACAATATCAAACTATAACAATATGTCATTGAAAAATATAAGATTAGAGGTCATGAATTTTTTAGAAAAAGACATTGAATCTCTTATTAAAAAATATTTGATTCCGCCAGAAACTATTTGGCAACCGTCTGATTTTTTACCAAATTCTGAAGGCCCTAATTTCTTAGAGGAAATAAAAGAAATTAGAGAACTCTCTAAAGAGTTGCCTTACGATTTTTGGGTAGTTTTAGTTGGAGACATGATTACAGAAGAAGCATTACCAACCTACGAATCTTGGTTAATGGATGTTGAAGGTGTCGACCAGAACGGAAGAAACGGTTGGTCTAAATGGGTAAAACATTGGACTGCCGAAGAAAACCGTCATGGCGATGTGTTAAACAAATATTTATACCTTTCTGGACGTGTTAATATGAGAGAAATAGAACAAACCACACAGCATCTTATTGCAGATGGGTTTGATATTGGTACAGCGCAAGATCCTTATAAAAACTTTGTATATACAAGTTTTCAAGAATTAGCAACCTACGTCTCTCACAACCGAGTTGCAAAATTAGCAAAGCAAAAAGGGAATAAGCAGTTGTCTAAAATGTGTAAAATTATTTCTGGAGACGAAATGAGACACCATCATGCTTATAGCGAATTTGTAGAACGTATTTTTGCTGTAGATCCAAGCCAAATGATGATGGCTTTCCAATACATGATGAAACAAAAAATTACAATGCCTGCTCATTTTTTAAGAGAATCTGGCGGAAAAATTGGAAGCATTTTCGAAGAATTTTCTAATACTGCACAACGTATAGGTGTTTATACTTCTCTAGATTATATTGAAATTCTAGAAAAACTAATCAAGCGTTGGGAAATAGATAAAATTACAGATCTTAATGATGATGCTGAAAAAGCACGTGATTATTTAATGAAATTACCTTCGCGAATGTTACGTTTGGCAGATAGAATCAAGATTCCAGAAAACTCTTATCAATTTAAATGGGTTGAACCAGCAAAATTATAATTGATGCCGTTAAATAATAATTTAATTGAAGCAACAAAAACCTTTGTAAAAACAGAATTGGCTGATGCCGAAGGTGGACACGATTGGTTTCACATTGAGCGTGTTTATAACAATGCACTGATTATTTCTAAAGGAGAAACTGTGGACACACTTATTGTTGCTTTAGGTGCTTTATTACATGACATTGCAGACAGTAAGTTTTATGATGGAGATGATACGGTTGGTCCTAAAAAAGCAACACAATTTTTACAGAAACACAAAGTAGAAATCACAATAATAGACCACGTTGTAAATATTATTAAAAACATTTCTTTTAGTGCTAACATTGATAAAATAAACACTTTTAATTCTATAGAATTACAAGTTGTGCAAGATGCAGATAGACTAGATGCGCTTGGTGCTATTGGTATTGCACGTACTTTTAATTATGGTGGTTTTAAAAACAGAGCCATTTATAATCCTGAGATTAAACCTAATCTTAAAATGACAAAGGAAGAATACAAGGCTTCAACTGCACCAACACTAAATCATTTTTACGAAAAACTATTACTTTTAAAAGATACAATGAATACTAAAACTGGCAGAAAAATAGCCGAAGAACGCCATAATTATATGGTCTCTTTTTTAGAGCAGTTTTTTGCAGAAGTTAATGGCGAAAAATAAGTTAGTTTTCTTTAGCTATTTCTAGTGCAGTAATTTTATACTCTAAAATAGTCATCTCTTCTCCGCTTTCTATAATCTCTTCTGCTGTTAATTTATTGCTGCTGTTAACAAAATATATCATTTCTTTTAGTAAAATAATACTCTAATGCTTCATCAATCTTGTTTATCATAAAAAAAATTATTTTTTTATAAAATATGTAATTAATCATCACTTATTGTATAATTTGTTTCATCTCACTTCTATATTTAGAAGCATTTTTACCTGTGATTTCCTTAAATAGCTTGTTAAAATGTGAGAAGTTATTAAAGCCACATTCAAAACAAACCTCTGTAATACTCATTTTGCTTTCGACTAATAATTTTGTTGCATTTACTACACGATATTCATTAACTAACTTAGTAAACGTTTTACCTGTTGCTTTTTTAAAATAGCGACAAAAAGCAGGAACAGTCATACTCACTTGCTCTGCAATGGTATCTAGGCTTATATGTTCTCTAAAATTACTATTAACATATTTAAAGATAATATCAATTTTAGCATTGTCTTGTAGTTTTGCTTCAAAAGCATAACCATCTGCATTTAATAACACATAGTCGTCAGCTTCAGCTAAAATATGGAGAATTTCAAGTAGTTTAATAACGCGCTTAAATCCTTCGTATTTGGTTAGTTTTGTTATTTTTTCTCCTACTTTTTTCTTTGTTTCAGGTTTAAAAAGCACTCCCTTTTTAGCACGTTCTAGAAGTAGTGCTATGCTATTCATCTGTGGCAGACTAAAAAAATCTTTTCCTAAAAAATCTGGATGAAACTGTATTAAGGTTTCTTTTCCTTTTGCAGTTAATCTATTTCCGTATCCATTATGTGGTAAATTAGAACCTACTAAAATAAGTTGACTATTGTTAAAATAAGACATGTGGTTTCCAATATGTCTTCTGCCTTTTCCTTTATTAACATACACCAATTCAATTTCTGGATGAAAATGCCAAAAAGCTTGATCGCGCCTTCTCTTTTTAAGCTTATTTACTGCTAAAATAGAGTTTCCAAATCCAGGTGAAATTTTTTCTAATGTAGGTTTGTTATACAATGGTACTTATTTGTGTACAAAATTAGCCGTTATTCCATTTCTAATTCTATGCTAAATTACCACTTTTATTTATTAAATTAACCTT
>NZ_JALZVX010000143.1 GCF_023299985.1 Lacinutrix sp.
GCTAATGCTAATGTTAGTATTACTATTTTTTTCATTTTTTTGGTTTTATTTATTGTTAATTGGTTTCTATTGTTTGTTAATTAATTTTTATTGTTTGTTTACATTCCAATTGTACGGAAAATAAGATAGTTTCGATTTTTCGTCAATTTTCTCTGTTCTGTATTTATTAATAAAGTCTATTTCTGTAGTTCCATTCATGGTAAAATCTTCTTTATACCATTCCATTATTTTTGATGCTGCTACACTTTTCTTTTTAGCATTTACTTTTAAAAACGAACCATTTAAAGCTATTTTAGTTTGCTTTTCTAATTGTGTTTCTAATGTCGCTGGCAAGTATGCTTTATTAATTAAAGGAGGACAACCTAATGCACCACATACTAAAACAAAATGAAAACGCGCATCTTTAAAATTACCTCTTAATAACTTATGTTCTACATCGTTTAAAGTAATTTGCTTTCCACCTATACTGTGCTTTGTCTTATCGAAAAAACCTTTATCGTCTAAAGGTGATTTTGTTGGGTAATTATCCACAATTCCTTTAATAACAGATAAGTTGTAAGCGTTTATCCAAAAGGCTTGATAATTATTAGCATCACTTTTAGAAACCGAAATACCTTCAGCTACTTTTAAAACTTCGTCCAAAGCTTTTGTATCTTTTTTAATAACATCGTATGCTACTTTTCCACTTTTAACGTTCGCTTTAAAAAAAGCATCCGATTGTTTAAAAAAAGTATCAAGATTTTGTGCTTCAGCAAAGATACCTCCTATTACTATTACTATTACTACTAATAAATTTTTCATTAAAGTTCTATTTATATTTCCGTAAAAACGAAAACCTGTTAATTGTTTAAATTGTTATAACTTTCGCTTCAGTCTGAAACATTTCAGTAAACTTTCAAAAAAAATTTAAAAATTCCTAGTCTCCCAGACTACATAACCCTTACAAATTAACGCTATTTATATTTATTCTAAATACTTTTTTAAAATTAAGTTTCTATATTGTGGCACGACCTAATCACAATAGTATTTAAAACCAAACCACGATATGGAACACATAGTTATTATAGGAAATGGAATTTCGGGTGTAACTGTAGCTAGGCACATTCGCAAAAACTCTGATAAAAAAATTACTATCGTCTCTGCCGAAACCGATCATTTCTTTTCGCGTACTGCTTTAATGTATATATATATGGGACACATGAAGTATGAACATACCAAGCCGTATGAAGATTACTTCTGGAAAAAGAACAGAATAGAGCTTAAAAGAGGCTACGTAAAAACAGTTGAAACAAAATCTAAAACACTTCATTTTGAAGAAGGTGACACTTTACAATACGATAAATTAGTTATCGCAACTGGAAGTAAACCAAATAAATTTGGTTGGCCTGGACAAGATTTAGAAGGTGCACAAGGCTTATATAGCAAACAAGATCTTGATAATTTAGAACGTAATGCACCAAACAATAAAGTATGTAAACGTGCTGTAATTGTTGGTGGTGGTTTAATAGGTATTGAATTAGCAGAAATGTTAAACTCACGTAATATTCCTGTAACATTTTTAGTAAGAGAAAATAGTTTTTGGAATGGTGTTTTACCTGAAGGTGAAAGCGCTATGATAAACAGACACATACAAAACCACCATATAGATTTACGTTTAGGCTTTAATTTAAAGGAAATAAAAGCTGATGAAAACGGACGCGTAAAATCTATTGTTATTACAGAAACTGGAGAAGAAATAGACTGTAATGTAGTTGGTTTAACTGCAGGTGTCTCACCAAATATAAGTTTTATAAAAGAGTCTGAAATCGAAACCAATCGTGGTGTTTTAGTAAACAGACACTTAGAAACTAACATTAAAGATGTTTACGCTATTGGTGATTGTGCAGAGCAACGTGACAGTGGTATTGGACAACGCAGACCTATTGAAGCTGTTTGGTACACAGGCAGAATGATGGGTGAAACTTTAGCGCAAACCATTTGTGATAATAAAACAGAATATAAACCAGGACATTGGTTTAACTCTGCAAAATTTTTAGATATAGAATACCAGACTTACGGTTGGGTATTTGCAAAACCAAGAGAAAATGAAGCTCATTTTCATTGGAAACATGAAGACGACACAAAATGTATTACTGTTTGTTATGACACTACAAATAATAAATTTTTAGGCATTAATACTTTTGGTATAAGAATGCGTCATGAGGTTTTTGACAAATGGTTAACTGAAGCTCGCGATATTGATTATGTAATAAATAATTTACCAGAAGCTAATTTTGATCCAGAATTTTACAAGCATTTTGAAAAAGATATTCTATCTGCTTACAACAACAATTTACAAACCGCATAATCCAAAAATAAGATGAGTAATAAATTAAACCATAGTATGTCTCTTGCTAAACCAGATGTGCAAGACATTTCTACAAAACAAAAAATAGCTTTAGCTACAGGCTTAGTTGGATTATTAATATTAATCTTAGCTTTTTTTAATGTAAACTTTCCAAACAGAGCTGTATTCTTAACTTTAGCATTAAGCTTAATAACTGCTGGAACTGTAGTATATTCTAGAGATGCTTATTTAACAAAATTAGAAGGCATAAAAAACGATGGTGTTTGGTTTAAGTCTATTTCATCGCGTGGTGCTATGGGTTGGGCATTAGGTGTTTTTTTAACAGCTTTTTATATAGTACTTTACTTTTATGCAGAGCTTTTAGGCGCAGGACAAGGTGCTAATGGTACTAATACTGGTTTAATAGCCCTTTTCGACCCGTTAAGCAATCTACTAAGTGGTAGAGATGCAAGCCAATGGTTTGTTTATGGCACACTATACACAGTAGCAATTGCGGCTTTTGGTTATAAGTTTATATTAAAATACCGTCATAATAAATACCAACAAATACGTACGGTTTCGGTTATCTTTTTTCAATTAGGCTTTGCTTATTTGATTCCTGAATTTATGCACGTTATGAATAGTGATTTACCTTATTACGATTTAAAAAGTGTATGGCCACTTAACTATTATCTTTTTCAAGATTATCATTTAAATCAATTCCTTAGTGCTGGAAATATTGGTACTACCTTAATAATCTTTGGCATTGTTTCAACATTAGTAATCACACCTATTTTAACTTACAAATATGGAAAACGTTGGTATTGTTCTTGGGTTTGTGGTTGTGGAGGCTTAGCCGAAACTGCTGGAGATTCTTTTAGACAACTATCATCTAAAAAAATGTCTTCATGGAAACTAGAGCGTTGGTTAATTCATGCAGTATTAGTTTTTTCTGTGATAATGACTGTTGGAGTCGTTAGCTCTTTCTTAAAAGGAGGTTGGGTAGATGGTGTATTTGTAGAAGGTAATTATTGGTTAAGCAACGAAGCATTTCTTACAAGTGTTGGTTTGTTTCTTACTGTTATATTTGCTGGAGTAATGATTTTTAAAAGAAGTGAATTAGGTAAAGATGCACTTTATGGCGCTATTGGTTATGCATTAGTTATCTTATCTTTATTTGTAGTTTATTTTACTGGAACTAACGAAGAAATATTTTTCGTTAATTCTGGCACTCTTAAATCTGCTTACGGTTTTTACATTGGCTCAATATTCTCTGGTGTTATTGGTACTGGTTTCTATCCTATTTTAGGAAATAGATCTTGGTGTCGTTTTGGATGTCCAATGGCAGCTATTCTAGGATTTCAACAACGTATGTTATCAAAATTTAGAATTACAACAAACGGTGGACAGTGTATTTCTTGTGGTAACTGCTCAAACAGTTGCGAAATGGGAATAGATGTAAGACATTATGCTCAAAAAGGAGAAAATATTGTACGTTCTAGTTGCGTAGGTTGTGGTGTTTGTAGTGCTGTTTGCCCAAGAGGTGTATTAAAATTAGAGAATGATAGTATGGATGGAAGAATTAATCCGACTGAAGTACTATTAGGAAACGATGTTAACTTAATGGATTTATTAAATCAAAAATAAGTTTTAAAACACGTTCTTGCTTTTAGTAGAATTAAAATGAAAAACACTTTCTTTATATTAGCTTTCATAATAAGTTTTTACGCTTCCGCGGAAAAGATTTACAAGAAAACTTACTACAAAAGCGGAACCATTAAAGCTGAAGGCTGGACAGAAAATAAGCTAAAAATTGACTACTGGAAATTTTACCACCAAAACGGAAACCTAGAGAAAACAGGAGAATTTAATAACAATCTAGAACATGGTTTCTGGGAATTTTACCATGACAATAAAAATTTAAAAGCCAAAGGCGTATTTAATAACGCACAACGCACTGGATTTTGGACGTACTTTTTCGACAACAAAACCATTAATAAAGTTGGTAATTTTAAAAACGGAAAAGAATCTGGTTTTTGGAAAGCATATTTTACAAATGGTAATTTAATGCGAGAAGGCTATTATAATAGTGGGTATTTTGAAGGTTACTGGAAATTCTATCACTTTAATGGTAAACTAAAAAAAGAAGGTACATTTGCTAACGGAAAACCAACAGCATACTGGAAAAATTATTTTGATAATGGCTCTCTAAAATCTGAAGGTTTTTACAAAAACGGAAAAGAGGAAAATTTTTGGACTTATTATTTTGACAATGGTAAGCTTTTAAAATCTGGCAATTATAAATCCGGGTTAGAAAACGACTATTGGACGTTCTATAAAAAAAACGGTACAAAAGAAAAAGAAGGTCATTTTTTTAATGGCAAGCAAACAAATTGGTGGTTGTTTTATAACGACATGGAAAAGATAAATCATAAATGTCAATTAAAAGACAATCAAAAAAATGGATATTGCTTACTATATGAAAACGAAAAACTAGTAGCTGCAAGTAAGTTTTCCGATGGAAAAAAAATTAAAACGTGGACAGATTTAGCCACTTTTAAAAAAGAAAATAAATTAAGTGATCTTAGATAAATGCCCAAAATAAAAGTTATTATTCCTGCTTACAACGAGCAAGATTCTATTGCAAATGTTATTAGAGACATACCAAAAAGCGTAGAAGAAGTTATTGTAGTAAATAACAACTCTACAGATAACACAGTTAAAAATGCTAAAAACGCAGGAGCAACAGTACTCACCGAAAACAATAAAGGTTACGGTTATGCTTGTTTAAAAGGCATGAGTTACATTGCCAATTTAACAGAGAAACCAGATATTATAGTATTTCTAGATGGAGATTATAGTGATTACCCAGAAGAACTAACCCAAATCGTAGCTCCAATAATAAATGATGATATAGATTTTGTAATTGGCTCAAGAGTTAAACGACTAAGAGAAGGTGGCTCTATGACACCACAGCAAGTTTTTGGTAATTGGTTAGCAACATTTTTAATGTCGCTATTTTTTAGAGCAAAATTCACAGATCTAGGCCCTTTTAGAGCTATTAAATATAATAAGCTTTTAGCTTTAAAAATGGAGGATAAAACTTATGGTTGGACTGTAGAAATGCAACTCAAGGCTCTAAAACAGAAATTCTCTTATATAGAAATACCTGTACGATACAAACAAAGAATAGGAGTAAGTAAGGTGTCTGGAACAGTAAAAGGAACTATATTTGCTGGTTTTAAGATACTAGGTTGGATTTTTAAATACAGTTTTAAGAAGTGATTTATATAAACATAGTTATTATAATAATTTATTCGATAGCACTTGTGCTCATATTTATGTATGCCTTAGCGCAACTAAATCTGCTTTTTAATTATTTATCTGCACAGAAAAAACAAAATAAAACGCCATCTTTAGATTATAATAATCCAGAGGAAGTACCATACGTTACAATTCAATTACCAGTCTTTAATGAAGAATATGTAATGGAACGCCTATTAGATAATATAGCTTTATTAGACTACCCAAAAGAAAAATTAGAAATTCAAGTTTTAGACGACTCTACAGATAATACAGTAAAAACAACCTCTATTCAAGTTGCAATGCTTAAATCTAAAGGTTTAGACATTGTTCATATTTGTAGAACTAATCGTGAAGGATTTAAAGCTGGCGCATTAAAAGAAGGCTTAAAAGTAGCCAAAGGTGAATTAATAGCCATTTTTGATGCAGATTTCCTTCCTAAAAAAGATTGGTTAAAAAAAACAATTCCCCATTTTATAGATAAAAATATTGGTGTTGTACAAACACGTTGGGGACACATTAATAGAAATTACTCAACACTTACAAAAATACAAGCATTTGCTTTAGATGCGCATTTTACGTTAGAGCAAGTAGGCAGAAACAGTAAAGGTCATTTTATTAATTTTAATGGCACAGCTGGTGTATGGCGTAAACAGTGTATTCTAGATGCTGGAAATTGGGAAGGAGATACTTTAACCGAAGATTTAGACCTTAGCTATCGTGCACAACTTAAAAACTGGAAATTTAAGTACCTTCAAGATGTGGAAACTCCTGCAGAATTACCAGTAGTTATCAGCGCAGCACGCTCGCAACAATTTAGATGGAATAAAGGAGGTGCCGAAAACTTTAGAAAGATGATGTGGAAAGTCTTGAAAAGCAAAAACATTTCTTCAAAAACAAAACTACACGGTTTATTACATTTATTAAATAGCAGCATGTTTTTAAACGTACTTATTGTTGGTGTATTAAGTATTCCAATGTTATATATTAAAAATGAATATGCGCATTTGAAACCATACTTTTACGTTATGAGTTTCTTTGTAATAAGTACTGTAATTTTCTTTATTTGCTATTGGTCAATGTACAAACGTACTTATGGTGGTGGATTTAAAAACTTTATACAATACATAGGTATGTTTTTTACCTTTTTCTCAATAGCAATGGGATTTAGTTTACATAATTCTATTGCAGTTTTAGAAGGACATTTAGGGAAACGCAGCGACTTTGTTCGTACACCAAAATTTAATATTAACAGTATAAAAGATAGCTGGAAAGGCAACAAATACTTAAAAAAGAATATTTCTATAAACGTTATTTTTGAAGGACTATTAATGCTTTATTTCGCTTTTGGTATGTACAGTGCCTTTATTGTTGGAGACCAAGGTGGCGATTTTGGGTTGTTTCCTTTTCACTTAATGTTATTTTTAGGTTTTGGCTTTGTGTTCTTTAAATCCTTAACTTCTAAAGCATAGCTATTATATAATAAAAGCTCTGTCACCTTATTTTCAAAAAATGACAGAGCTAATAAAAATAAAACTGATTTTCTATTCTACTACGAGAATTCTAAACTCAATACCTTCTGGCATTGCACTAATATCCTCTGTAAACATGGTCCAAAAAGTACCTGTATTATATAACCCTAAAGTTTTATCTAAAAACACACCTCCATCTGCTACATGTGTAATAACAAATTTAGCATCTGGATTGCTATTTAACAATATGTCGTCTATAGCAGATGCTTGTTGAACTTCTGCTGCAAGAATACTTGCGCTACTAGTTACATGTACTAATTCTGTAGCGTTATCACTTTTTAAGATAATATTAAAAGCAGCATTAACAGGTATAGCTGTTCCTGCTTGGTTAAAAATTCTCCATTTATTTATTGAAGCATCATATAAAACACCTGTATTGTTATTATTATAAATTCCATTTGGATTAAAATAATTACTAATTATAAGCACAGTATCCGGATTATTATTAATTCTATCATCATCTATTGTAGATATAAAAGATCCATCTGTAGCAACATGAGTTATAGCATCTCCATCTTTAGAAATGAAAACATTATAAGCACTATTTATAACCATTGAAACTGAAATATCTTCATTATATATAACCCATTTTTCTTGAGTAGAATCATACCATAATCCAGTAACATTGTCATTATAAACAGAGTTTGGCGACCAGTTATGGTTTATAACAATTTTTGCTTCAGGATTGCCATTTAAATCTGAGTGATCAAGATATGTATTATTATTAGATGAATTATCTGCAGTTGCAATATGTGTAAAAATAACATCACTAATATCATTAACGTTTACAGTAATAGATGAAGTTGTTGATGCTTCAGAATTAGATGCCGTAACAGTAGCAGAGATAGATCCGTTACTTTCGTAGTCAAATAAGCTCGCATTGGCAATAGTAACTTCTCCTGTTGAGGTATTAATACTCAATGCTCCTGATGGTGTTTGAGATGTAATTGCATAAGTGACTGTTTCTGTAGAATTACTAGTAGCTGTAATAGCACCAATAACTTGATTTGCTGTAACTGTGTTCTCATCAAAACCAGTAACTAAAGATGTTGCAGTTATTGTTTTAGGAGTTGGTTCCGGCACACTTACTGTTGGAGAATCATCATCACTAGAACAAGAAGTAGATAATATTAAAATTCCCATTAAACATGTAATACTTTTAAATGTTGTTTTCATTGTCTTATAAATTATTTGTTTATTAATTATGGTACAATGATATTGTTAAAACATGCTCAAGTCGACTGAATACGTCGAAGTAGATGTATTCGGACTTATTTTAATTAAAAGAATTAAGCTAAATAGCAATTTTTAACTGCTTAATATACTGGGTAGGAGTTTGAGTAGTTATTTTTTTAAAAGCTGCTTGAAACGTTGATTTTGAATTAAATCCAGCATCAAAAGCCAAACTTAGTATTGTATAGTTTTCGGTTTTATTCTCTTCGAATAAAGAAATTAAATAATCAACACGATACTTATTTACAAACTCGTAAAAATTCTTATCAGTAGTTTGATTTATAATTGCCGACAAGTAGCTTTTACTAATATTTAATGTTTCAGATAGAATTGTTAATGACAATTCTGGTCTTTTATAGATATGTTCTTCTTCAAATAATTTAATGAGTTTAATATATATAGGATTATCTTTTTGAATTTTCAAGCTTTTATCTCTAACACTATCTTCTTCTAAATCTCTTTCAACTGTTATAGTTGCATCTTGATTTTTGTTAGATTTAAAAACAGGCAACAACGCTTCATCTCTAATAAATCCTGTCCAAGAAATCCACTGTAAAACAAAAGCTATAAACAACCATAAAAAATAATAGATATTCATAGAATGAATATTTATTGAGATAGCATATGTATATACAGCTACCCATAGTAAACAAAATACTAAAACAACAACGAGCAGTCGTTTATGGAAAATAAGTTTTGAAATGTTATAGTTAGAATATTGCTTTTCTATTAAAGTTTCTATCTCACCTAACTTTTTATATGAGATAAATCCCATGTACAACGTAAATAGTATTCCAAAATATTCTTCAAAATTGAATATAAAATTAACAACATCTATATTTATAACATTTTTGTTGTAATGCATTAAAACTCTTATACTAATGTGCAAAATTGTAAAAATCACAAAAGGAGCGAAAGCAAAATAATTATTTCTAGTTAACTCTTTTTGAAACGGTGCAGTAAAAACGATATAAAAATAAAAACATGCAGCTGATAACATTGCCCATGGAAAATAAAGACTTTCTAGTATAGGCATTACTTTAACTACTCCTATATCGTAACTAAAATAATAAAGCAAATTCATCGATAACCCAAACAACATTATGGCTAAATATTTAGCTGTTTTTTTAGAGTGATTTTTTTTTAAAATAATCACACATAAAATGAGCCCTTGTAGCGCACCAAACATCATTAATATATTAGCTAAATTCCAATTCAACTTGTAAGGTTTTACATAAAATATTAAATATAGTTAAAAATTTATATTTTGCAAATACAACAACACCTATTTAGGTAGTTTTGTTATATTTACTTTTTTAGATCTACATGTTAAATCAAGCTTTATTTAAAACCAAAAAACTATCACTTCTATTATTGATAATAAGTGCTTTATTTTATTTTTTGTTTGCATATAATTTAGAACGTACAGAGTATCTTAAACTCATTTTGCTCTATTCTGGTTTGTTTGTTTTGTTTTACAAACTCATTCATCTTAATAAAAACAACACATCCTTTTTAACAGCAGTTGCTTTTCTGTTTAGAGCGATTTTTCTACTTACAATTCCAAACTTATCACAAGATTTTTATCGTTTTATTTGGGATGGACGCATGATTTTAGAAGGCTACAATCCATACTTATACACACCAGAATCGTTTATATCTAAAGGTTTGTTTCCTATTGCTCAGGCTCAAGAGTTGTATGTTGGTATGCGAGAACTTAATGCAAGCCATTTTACTAATTATCCACCTGTAAACCAGTTATGTTTTATTATTTCTGCTTTGTTTGCAAGTAAAAGTATAGTTGGCTCTGCAATAGTTTTAAGATTGCTAATTATAGTTGCCGATTTTGGAACACTCTATTTTGGCAAAAAACTACTAGAGAAACTTAAACTCCCTGCTCACAATATCTTTTGGTATATACTCAACCCATTTATAATAATAGAACTCACAGGAAATCTTCATTTTGAAGGTGTTATGATTTTCTTTCTTGTCTGGAGTTTATACTTATTACATTCTAAAAAATGGAAATGGGCAGCAGTTGTTTTTGCTTTATCTATAGCAACTAAACTTGTTCCGCTTATGTTTCTACCCTTATATTTTTGGTGGTTTTTATCAAAAAATAATAAACAAACCGTCATTGCGAGTGAAATGAAGCTACCTGTTGAAATTGATGAGGTTTCCACATCGTTAACTCCTAATAATTGTAGTTGGAACGGAATAATAAAATTAATTAGCTTTTATGCAATAGTAATAGTAACCACACTACTCCTTTTTGCTCCATTTTTCTCAACACAGTTTATAGACAACTACTCAAAAACCGTAGGTTTATGGTTTGGTAATTTTGAGTTTAATGCTAGTATTTATTACTTAGCTCGTGAAATTGGCTATTGGTTTAGAGGTTGGAACGAAATTGCAATAATTGGCAAAGCACTTCCAATTATTACTGTACTATATATTTTATTCTTATCCTTTTTTAGAAAAAAAACAGATATCAAAAAACTAATTAATGCAACGCTATTTAGTTTTACTATTTATTTATTTTTAAGTACTACTGTACATCCATGGTATATTGCAACCATTCTTATATTAAGTGTATTTACAAATTATAAGTTTCCTTTGGTTTGGAGTTTTATAGTTATTATTAGTTATCTGGCTTATGCTAATGCAGATAATACCGAAAACCTCTGGATTATAGGTTTTGAGTACTTGGTGGTTTTTAGTGTGTTTATTTGGGAGGTTTTTATAAAAAAGAACCAAAGAGCTTAAAAAAATTAAGAGATTATGTTCTTAATAATGACTTCTTTAAACTTTTTTATATCGTAAGGTTTCAAAATGAAATCTGTCATTCCACAATCAAATATTTTATGTTTCACCTCTTCTATCTCAACCGCTGTAAGTGCAATTATTGGAATTTTAGTATTAAACTCACGCACCTCTTTTGTAGCTTGAACACCGTCTTTTACAGGCATGTTTATATCCATTAAAACAATATCATATTCGTTCTTTTTAATCACCTCAATTGCTTCTTGACCATTATTTGCTATAGAACAAATTACCTCTTCTTTTTCTAATATTTTCTTTGTAACAATTTGATTTATACGATTATCGTCAACAATAAGTATACGTTTTCCTTTTAGAGGTATAGTATTAAATGCTATAATTTTAGATGCTTCATTTTCTGCTATTTCATCTTCATAAACAATATCGTAACTTAATGTAAAATAAAAAAGAGAACCTTTTCCTAAATCACTTTCAAGAAATATTTTAGAGTTAGATAATTTTAATAATTTAGAAACAATAGGTAAACCTAGACCAGAGCCTTGATAATTATAATTTTCAGGATTTGCTTGAGTAAATTCTTCGAAAATTTCAATTTGTTTAGATTTTACTATTCCTATTCCTGTATCTCTTACACTAAATTTTATTTTTGCATTGTTTTTACTTAAAGACTCTGTTTCTAATAAAACAAATATGTCTCCATTCTCTGTAAATTTACATGCATTTCCAATAAGGTTTATTAGAATTCTAGAAAGATGGATAGAATTACCACTCATAAAAGCAGGCATGTTTTCTGATATACTTATGTGTATTTTGTTATTGTTTTGAATTAACATATACTCAAAAGACGACAAGACTGTGGATATAAGACTTTTTATACTAAATACCTGTTGCTCGTTTTCTATTTTATTAGAGTCTATTTTATTTATTTCTAATACATCGTTTATAAGTGCTAATAAATAATCTGCAGAAAACTTTAAAGATTTTATGTCCTCTTCATGGCTCTTTAGAGACTCATCTTCTAGCAAAATAGTGCTTAATCCTATAACACCATACAAAGGTGTACGTAACTCATGACTAACGGTAGAAAAGAAACTGCTTTTTGCTTTAGTCAAACGCTCTGCTTCCTCTTTTGCCTTTAGGTACTCTAGATTTTTAATATTTACTTCTTTTACTAACTGTTTACGCTTTTTTGATAAAAAATAAAACTGTAATAAAAAAAGTAAAGAAATAATTGTACCAACAATAAGCGTATAATTAATAATACTTTTAAATTTAATTTTCTCTGTTTTTAATTGCGAATCAAATTCAGCTTTAATCTTTTCTTCTCTATATTCCTCTACTTTAAATTCAGCGGTTATTTCTGCTGTTTCTTTAGATTTTTGTTTTTGGAAATTTAAAGATTTTATTGAGTCGTATAATCTACTATATTTTAAAGATTCTTCATACGCTTTAAGTCCTTCAAGAGCAACACTATATTCTTCGTATAATTTCTCTAGAGGAAGTGAAAACTGTTGTTTTTTAAAATTTGGATCACTAAGATATGGCGATGTATATTTAACAGCTTCGCTATAATCCTTTTTAAGATTGTAATAAGATGCAGCAAGTGGCATGTAATCTATATATAATAGACTGTCACGAGATTTTGACACCATGGGAAGAAACTCATTAATTTTTTCTATTATCTCTTCTCCTTTATCTAAATGGTTAACCTTTATTATATTATTTAAATAATTATAATAGGTGTTTGTTAAATTAACTGTATCTCCAGTTTTTATATTAAGAGCTATTGTTTTCTCCATATAAACAATTGCTTTATTAATTTTTTCTTCTTTGCCTTTTACAAAATTAATAAAAGAAAGTATCATGTAACTCTCTCCCAAGTAAGGATCGTTTTTAAGTTTTATAGCATACTCTCTAGCCTTATTAATACATTTTTCTGCGCTTACAGTATCATTCTGTTCTAAATAATCATATCCTAATCCAGAATTTGCTTTTAGTTTATAATAGTCACTATTAGCTGCTCTTGCTTTTTCTAGTAATTGGGTACGTGCTTTAAAAGAATCATAAAATCTACCAGACATAAAAGCCAATAAACCTAAAGAATCTAGCGTTTTTAGTTCTTTAATTACGTTCGAATTAGGAGTAATAGTATCTCTATCGTTTTTAGCTGTTTGACCAAAACTAAATGAATAAATAACAAAAAAAAGCAGGAAAAAAAATAATTTTAATCTCATTAGAAGCGCCTATATAAAATTGAATATATAAATATATAATGTCAAAAGCAAGGTTTTAGCGATATTATACGCGTTTTAGCGATGATTTTGATTATAAAATGGTGTCAACCAATTTATTAGAAACAAAATTTGACTATGGAAATTAAAAAAGAGGACTTGATTGAATTTATATCAGAAATTATATAAAATATTAATTTAGGTGAAATACAGCCTATTTTTACAGATGTGCTATTACACTTGTTCTTTTTAGTTAAAACTTTTTTGTTGTTAGAGATATTGTAAGTAATTTTAAATATTACTTTTCTACTTTTTAGTTTATCTTCTAATGTGTTTGAAAACCTTATTTAGATATTAAAAAGCAAACTACATCATCATTAGCTTCTGTAATTCTAGTTCTGTTAATATTTTCCAGTTACCTCTTGGGATGTCTTTTTTAGTTAAATGTGCTATTTGCACACAATCAACTCTTACTAATTCAAGTTTAAAGTAGTCGAAAATAGTATGTAGAATAGTATTTCCTGTATTCTTTATTTTAATACCAACTTCGTTTTTCTTGTCACCAACGTAATCAATTTCTTCAACATTAATTTGCTTACCTTCAATACGTAAACCTTCGCGAATTTTCTTTAAATCTTCTAGTTTTAGATTATTATCTAATTCTAAATGAAACAAACGCTCTACACCTTTGTTAGAATTTGTAAAACGAGACACAATTTTTTCATCATTTGTAAACAGTAATAAACCAGTAGAATTTCTACCTAAACGTCCAATTGGTTTTATTCGTGAAGGTGTTGCATTTGCTACTAAGTCCATAACCGTTTTACCTTTATGTTCACTTGTAGTTGTTGCGAAACCTTTAGGTTTATTTAATAAAACATAGGCTTTTTTCTCTGGATTTATTCTTGATCCATCGTAACGTACTTCGTCTTCCAGTTTCACTTTATAGCCCATTTCTGTAACTATTTTACCGTTAACGCTAACTAAACCTGTAGCGATATGTACATCTGCATCACGACGAGAGCACACACCAGAGTTTGCTATATATTTATTTAATCTAATATCACTTGAATTAGAAGCCTTGTTAGACTGAACTCCTTTCTTAGCTTTAACATCAGAATTTTTTATTCCAGCACTATCTTTTGCAAAATTATTTTTATATGATTTTCTTCCTCCGTTTGGAGCAGATTTACCTTGTCGATGTCCGCTTTGTTTACTCATAGCTTGTAATTTTATCCTCAACTATTTTTGAGGGTGCAAAGATAGATTATAATTTAACATGTACTATCTATTATAAAGGTTTGTTTCTAAGGCATTTTAACCTAAAAAATATAATATTAATCTTTATATTCTACTGTAGATTGCCTTTCCCTGTTTACTGCTAATTTAGTAACGTCTGGTCTTGAATAATGACCAACTGAATCGAAATTTTGGCGTTCTTCGAAAACACGGTTAAAATCTATTTCTTGAATTATTAAACCATCTTTGTGTAAAACCGGCTCAACAATCCACTCTCCATCTGGTCCTGCAATGCAACTACCTCCATTTGCTAAAACATCTGGGCAATTTTCTAATATTTTATCTAAATGTGGCATCTCTTTAGGAAATAAATCTTTAGTCATTAAACTTGAGACTGAAACAACAAAAGAGCGCGACTCTCTAGCTATAAATCGTGTGATGTCTTTTGTATTATGGTCGCTGCCTGGCCAGACTGCTATGTGTAAATTCTCGCCTAAACCATATAATGCTGTTCTAGGTAATGGCATCCAGTTTTCCCAACAGTTAAGACCACCAACTGTAAATTGCTTTAAACTGTGCACTTGTAGCCCATTACCATCGCCTGGAGACCATGTTAATCTCTCATCGTAAGTTGGTTGTAGTTTTCTATGTACAGATTTTATTTCTCCTGTAGCGTCTATATAAACAAGTGAGGCGTAAATTGAATGTCCTCCTCTATTTTTTGCACGCTCCATAATACCTAAATATACTGCGATTTTATGTTGTTTGGCCAATTCGCAAACTGCATCCAATTCTCCAGCTTCTATTTGAATAGAGTTGCGAACATATTCTGCGTGCAACTCTTTATTTACCTGTGTATTCCATTCTGCTCCTCCTGTTAAGGCTACCCAAAATGGATAACCTGGTACTAAAGCTTCCCCAAAAACTATAAGTTCGCAACCTTTTTTACCAGCTTCAGTAATAGAATGTTCTACTTTTTTTAATGTTTCAATTTTATTTAAAAGCACAGGAGAAATTTGTGCCATTGCTATTTTTAGGGTGTTTTCCATTTATAAAATACGTTTTAATACTAAATTTACATCAATCAACAAGATACTAAATACTCCAGCCACTACTATAATTTTAAGAATATTATGTAACAGTACATAATGTGTTTTGGTGGAAGATTTCCATAATAAAAAAAGAAAGATAACAAGTAAGATTACTGCTGCATAAAAGTAATAATTCATTTTACCAATTTCGAAAACATTAATTAGTAAATACAATGGTATCAAAGTTAATACAACTAAAATAGTCATCATGTTTTTACTAACTTTTTCACCATAAACTACTGGTATTGTTCTATAATTTAAAGCTAAATCACCTTTCATGTTTTCTAGATCTTTGGTGAGTTCTCTAATAGCAATTATTAAAAATAAAAAAGAAGCGTGTACAAAAACTACAGTATCGAAATTTTTATAGTATATAAATATGGCAAAAAATGGTGCTATTGTTAAAAGTGCTGAAACAATATTACCAACTATAGGTCTCTTTTTTAATTTATGAGAATAAAACCATATGCCAAAAATGTAAGCCGAAAAAAATAGTACAGGATTAAAAGACACATAACTTGCCATTACTATCGCAGAGAAATTAAGCACAAAATAGAACGACAACTTTGTGTTCTGGCTTACCAATTTATCTAACATAGATTTGTTAGGTCTGTTAATTAAATCTTTCTCTGAATCGTAAAAATTATTGATTATATAACCTGCAGCAATTATTGCTGCGGAAGCCAAAACAAGCATTAGTAAATTAACATCTAGTAGTACTTTTTTTGCAGGTTTATCGTGAGCAAATATGTAAATAGAAGTTAAATATTGTGCAATAACAATAATGAGAATATTATAACCACGAACGACAGAAAACAAACTAAAAAACTTAATTAGAATGTGTTTCTGGTTTCTGGTAAACATAAAAAAGTATTAGATGAGATCCTGAAACAAGTTTAGGATAAAAGTAAATTAAAAATTATAAACCACTTCTAGTTTATAGTCTTTAAGAGACTGTTGTGCTTTATTAATATCTTGAGTGAATCCTAAAATATAACCTCCTCCTCCAGAGCCACAAAGTTTAAGATAGTAATCGTTTGTATCAATACCTTTTTTCCAAAGCTCGTGAAACTGTTTAGGAATCATTGGTTTAAAGTTATTTAAAACCACTTTAGACAATTGCTTTGTATTACTAAACAAAGATTTCATATCACCTTTAAGAAAATCCTCTACACAAGCATCTGTATGTTTAATAAATTGAGTTTTTAACATGTTACGAAAACCTTCCTGTTTCATGTTTTCCATAAAAATACTCACCATTGGTGCAGTTTCACCAGTGATACCACTATCTAATAAAAATACTGCGCCTTTTCCAGAAGTACTTTGAGTTGGAATTCCAGCAGTTTCAATATTATCTTTAGAATTTATGAGTATTGGCAAACTAAGGTAACTATTTAGAGGGTCTAAACCAGAAGATTTACCATGAAAGAAAGATTCCATCTTAGAAAAAACTTGCTTTAATTGAAGTAGTTTCTTTCTTGTAAGATTCTCTAGAACGGTAATTTTATTAAAAGCGTATTTATCGTAAATAGCAGCAACTAATGCTCCACTACTTCCTACGCCATAACCTTGAGGAATTGAAGAATCAAAATACATTCCGTTTTCTACATCTGCTTTTAGTTTTTCAATTTCAAACAACACCAAATCTTCACTTATTTCACTTAGATATAAAGTGAATTTTTGTAAATTTTTATTCGATTTTTTTGCTTCTTCTGATGGATTCTCATCCGTTTTTAGAGCTCCATTATAAAAGTTAAATGGTATTGATAATCCTTTAGAATCTTTAATAATTCCGTATTCTCCGAAAAGTAAGATTTTTGAATAAAAAAGTGGACCTTTCATTTATTTAGTGTTCTGTATTTAGTTGCAATTAAAACAATTAAGAAAATTAAAGTTTTTTTGCTCCAAATCCAATTCTATCACAAATATAGTGACCATTTTGGCAATATGCAACTAACTCATTTTTTATGAATTTTAAAATAGCTTCAGCTTCATTTTCAGGGTACAAAATATGAACATTTGCTCCAGCATCTAAAGTAAAACAAATATGTAAACCGCTTTCTTTTCTAAAGCTCCAAATTTTATTAATTATTTCAAGTGTATTTGGTTTCATTAAAATAAAATAAGGCATACTCGACATCATCATAGCATGAAGCGTTAATGCTTCACTTTCTACTAAAGCAATAAAAGCATCTAAATCTCCAGAAGTAAGTATAGATTTTATCTTGGTAATATTTTCTTCGGCTTGGTTAAAACGTTCTTGAGCAAAAGCATGACCATGCATTAAATTATGACCAACTGTACTACTCACCTGTTTTTCGCCTTTATCTACTAGTAAAATAGTGTCTTGATAGTTTTTAAAGTTTTGGTGAACTTGATATGGATATTTTACACCAAATAAATCACTACTGCCATCAATATCTTCATGTTTTCCCCAAACAACTAAATCTCCTTCTAAACTTCTACAGGCACTTCCTGATCCCAATCTTGCTATAAAAGATGCTTTTTTAATGAAGTATTCTTCAGTAATTTTAGAATTTAATTCTTTTTCTATACTCATTAAACACAATGCCAAAGCGCTCATTCCAGAAGCAGAAGATGCTATACCTGAGCTGTGTGGAAAAGTATTTCTTGTTTCTATTTTAAAGTGATAGTCTTTTAAAAAGGGTAAATAAATTTTAATTCTCTCAAAGAAGGTTTTAATTTTAGGTTCAAAATCTTTTTTATGTTCTCCATCTAAAAATACTTTAAACGAAAAATCGTCATTAGTATTTTCTCTTTTAGAGTAACTTAAATTAGTTATGGTTTTACATTCACTAAGAGTAAAACTAATAGATTGATTTTGTGGTATTTGATGCTCTTTTTTTCCCCAATATTTAACTAAAGCAATATTACTAGGTGAGGACCAAGAAATCTCACCATTAGTTACGTTTGTTGATGAGTTCGTAGGAGTAAACTGACTTGTAAGCATGTGTTAATAAATTTAAACAAATATAGTTTTAATTCTGTACAAAAATTTCTATTTTGGCAACTAAGTAAAATGTCAATTGGTAAAGTGATGCTTACCGTTAAGTAAATGATGTGCATTTGATTGATTGATAATTACAACTAACACTTAGCTACAGAGATCCCTTAAAACCCTCAACTCAAAGCTACATAAACAGTTTTAGAAATAAAACTAACCTATAAATGGACAAAAAACAAAGAATAATTCTCACCATGTTAGAACTGGTGGTCAAACAAGGAGTTCACGCAACTCCTATGTCTCAAGTTGCTAAAGAAGCTAGTGTAGCAGTGGGCACTATATATCATTATTTTAAAAATAAAGAAGAAATTATAGAAGAAATATACTCTATGATTTGTCAAGATTTTGGTGTTGTAATGATGGCAAATGTGCCAGAAAATGATGTGAAGAAGCAATTTAAAATTATGTGGTTAAATCTATATAGTTACTTTATTGGAAATCCGTTAGCTTTTAAATTCATAGAGTTTGTTGGAGTACCACCTATTATCACCGCAGAGATTAGAGCCAAAAGCACTCCTCATCTTATACATATTAAAGAATTCTTTTTAGCAGGTATACTAAGTAAAGATCTTAGGGATGTAAATTTAAGACTAATAATACAAATGAGTTTTGGAAGTGTTATTTCGGCTACAAGGTTAAAATTTAAAAATGAGCTAGAAATGGATAAAGAACAAATAAACGACGCTCTTAAAATGACTTGGGATAGTATTAAGAATCCTGAAAAACATTAAACAAGTTCTAATAATATTTTAATTGTATTATAATTTCTTAAAGTAGCGCTTACGTTAAGTTTCTTCTCAAACGTATTCATGTTAAATTTTGTACGACCGTAACCTATTAACGAATAAAAATAAAGACAATCTTTTACAATTGAAAACTTCTCGTTCTCAAAAGTTGTTTTATCAATTTCTTTTACAAGATTAGCATCTGGTATTTTATTTAATAAAATAACTTTTAATTTTCTTTTCTTCTGAAAAAACACAAGAATCAAAAATTACCTGTAATTCTGCTTTTTTTACAATAACTGGTACAATAAAACCAAAATGAGAACTGATAGTTTTTTGAATTTTTCCTTCTAGTCTTTTAGTATTATTCTCTTAAGGACTGAAAAACTATATTCTCACTTTGTATATACGTTCTCACTTCATCAAATCCTACTTTGATTAATATTTCTTTTAAAACTACCATAGGTACTTTTTTGTGTCCTCCAACATTTATTCCTCTAGTTAAAGCAACGTAAGTTATCATGTTTTAAAAATATTTTGTGAAACAATATAGGCACCTGTCCAAGCATTTTGAAAATTAAATCCTCCAGTTACTGCATCTATATTTAAAACTTCACCAGTAAAATATAGGTTTTTAAGTAGCTTGCTTTCAAAAGATTTAAAATTCACTTCTTTTAAATTTACACCACCTGCTGTTACAAATTCCTCTTTAAAAGTACTTTTACCATCTACATTAAAAACAGCACAAGTTAATTGATTTGCTAAATTATCTATTTGTACTTTGTTACAATCTGCCCAACGTGTTTCTAAATCTATTCCCGAAGCTAACACTAATTGATGCCATAACCGTTTTGGCAGATTAAATTGAGTGTAATTAATAATTTTTTTCTTATTCAACTCTTTTTTAATGTCATTTAATTGTGAAATTGCAATATCATTATTGGTATCAATAAAATTAACTTCAATAGCAAATTTATAGTCCCTTTCTGCTAAATCTAGAGCTCCAAATGCAGACAGTTTTAAAATAGAAGGCGCACTCATTCCCCAATGTGTAATCAATAATGGACCATTAGATTCTAGATTTGTATCTACAACTTTTACAGTAACATTTTTTGCTACAACTCCAGGAATATCTTTAATACGATCATCTTTAATATTAAAGGTAAAAAGTGACGGAACTGGAGCAGATACTGTATGACCTAGGTTTTCTAGTATATTCCATATTTTAGGATTGCTACCTGTTGCTATTATTAATTTTTTGCAAGTAAAATTTGCATTTTTAGTGTTAACAATCCAATTGCTTTCTTGATGTGCAATACTTACTACTGGATTATTTTTTAACAACTCTACATTGTGTTTTTTAGCTTCAGCTAAAAAACAATCAATAATGGTTTGCGAGCTATTAGACACTGGAAACATACGTCCATCATCTTCAATTTTTAATTCTACACCTCGCTCTTCAAACCAAGCGATTGTATCACCTGTCATAAACGTATGAAAAGGACCTAATAATTCTTTTTCACCTCTAGGATAATTAACTACTAAATCTTGTGGAATAAACTCTGCATGTGTAACATTACAGCGTCCTCCTCCAGACACTTTAACTTTTGTCAACACGTCTTTCCCACGCTCTAAAATGGTGACTTTAGCTTCTGGATTTTGTTCGGCAATATTTATTGCTGCAAAAAAACCTGATGCTCCACCACCTACTACTATTACATCTTGTTCAATCATAATCTATCTGGAAAATCGGAGATGATACCATCTACCTTATATTGTTTCATTCTTTCAATTTCTTCTTTCTTATTAACGGTCCAAACATTTACTAAATATCCTAAATCCTGAGCATGTATTACATTTGCTCGTGTAACTAAGGCTATGTTAGGATGAATAGCTTTTGCTTTAATTTTAGCGGCAAACTGGGTAGCTTCTTCCATGTTTGCCTTACTTAAAACGGCAAGGTGAATTTTAGGATTCAACTTAAAAACGGTTTCTAATTCGCGGTGTTGAAAACTTGATACTAAAAATTCTTTATAATTTGCTTTTCCATTTTCAACATACTTCTCAATTATATCTACTGTTTCTTTAGCAGTATTTTTACCTTTAAGTTCAATATTAATAAAACACGACATATTAACAACTTCTAATACATCAATTAATGTAGGTATTTTAAAACCATTTCTCAACCTTATATCTTGTAATTGTGTTAACGAAAAATTAGAAATTTCTCCTGTAAACTTAGTTAATCTATCTATTGTAAAATCATGAAAAACAACTAATTCACCAGACTTACATTTATGTACATCTATCTCTATGCCGTCAACTCCTAATTCAATAGCTTTTAAAATAGAAGATATAGTGTTTTCTAACACATAACCTTTTGCTCCTCGATGTCCTATTTTAAGAATTTTTGGCATTTTATATTGAAAAAAATTATAATTTGGTCTCGTTAATATTCTTTTAAAAAAGAAACACAATTTATGATTTTAAATATAAAACGCATATTAATTTTATCTATAATTTTAGTATCCTGCCAAACAGGAAAGCTTGAAGTTATTGCAAATATTGATAATAAACTAGATGAAGTATCTGCTAATGAAATTATACCTCAATCTAATTTAATTTGGGTTATTGAAGATTCTAATAACAAAAATAATATTTATGGACTAAATGCTAAAGGCAATATTTCAAAAAATATTGATGTTAGTAATGCAAAAAATATAGATTGGGAAGATCTTACAAAAGATAAAGAAGGTAATTTATATATTGGTGACTTTGGCAATAACTCTAGAAAACGAAAGATTTTTACTATTTACAAAATTAATAAAATTGCAACTATTGCGTCAAGCACTAAGGCAGACATAATTAATTTTACATTACCTAAAAACGTACCTTCAGAAGACTTTGAAGCCTTCTTTCTATGGGACGGTTTATTTTATATTTTTAGCAAAAATGATAAAAAAACAAAAGTTATTACTGTACCAAATAGCATTGGTAATCATGAAGCTTCTTTCTATGCTGAATATAAGCTTGAAGGCAAAAACACTCCAATTACTGCTGCAGATATAAGTGCAGATGGTAAGCAAATTGCTTTATTAAACCACGATAAAGTATGGCTTATTAGTGATTTTAAAAAACCTAATTTCTTTAAAGGCAACGTTACTGCACTTCCTTTTATGCATAAATCTCAAAAAGAAGGCTTATGTTTTAAAGATTCTAAAACTATTTATATTTCTGATGAAAGAAAAAAACATGATGGAAAAATATATAGCTTTAATTTAGATTAAAGGCATTTTAAAACGCTACTTCAAACCCGAAAGAAAACCTTAAACCTTCATTACTATTAAAGAAGTTAAAAGTACCTTGAATTGATTCTGCGGCAGACACCCAAAAACCACCTCCATAATCGTTATGCCATTTATTGGAAGATTCTCCTTTTAACCATACTCTACCAACATCTCCACCTGCAAAAACACCTATTTGCAAAGGTAATGTTGCTGTTTTAAAAGAGTTAAAACTATAACGAACATCTGCACTACCTACTAAGGAATTCTTTCCTGTAAAGCGTTGATTTCTAAACCCTCTTAATCCATTTATTGCGCCAATATTTGCAGCTTGATAGAATACTAAATCGTCTCCAAACCTTGCTTGTCCTCGTAAGTCTGTTTTTAAAACTAATTTTCTATTGGTTGATAAAGCATTATAAAAACCTAAATTATAGTTTAAATAGCCATAAGTATTTTTAGTGTTTTCTGGCTCTGTTTTAATTCCTGTATTTAAATTAAGCGTCATGCCTCGAGTTGGTGTAATTTTATTATCGAAACTAGCATAATTAAAATCTGCTTCAGTTGCTAAGAAAAAACGTCTGTTATAAAATTCGTTATTAAAAGAAGATGGTGAAAATGTTTCTATAAAACGATCTGTAGTTTCTGCTATTTCTATTCCTTCAGCTATAAATTTAAATCCATAATCACTACCAAAATGACCGCGTTTTAAAACACCTACACTTGCTTTGTATATACTTGTTTTAACTCTATTAAAATCTAAATCTAACTCATCATTATTTACAGTTTCGTTTCCAAATCCAAAAAAGTTATTAGAAAAATTCTCGCCTGTTAATTGGCCTCCAACATGTAAATTCCAATCTTTAAATAAATTTGCAAACTTACCATCGTACTCTATACTAAAACCGTCTGTTCCAAAAAAATAGCCTCCTTTAAAACGATGTTGTTGCGAGTATGGGTTACGCTGAAAACCTTTTGTAGTTTTAACTAAAGAAACGCCTAATGCAAAACCATCGTCTGGATTGTAAGCTAAACTTGGTGTTATAATTCCTGTTCTTACTATGTTTTTATTAAAGTCGAATAAATTATTATTATAATTATCTATAAAATTAATTTTTGCACCATTATTTTCTTGAATTGTGTTTGGCTTAGATTCATGGTCGTAAACACGAACTCTCTTTCCGTTTTTTATAATGTAGGTATCGTTATTTTGACCTCCAACTATTCTTGTGAAAATTAAATTATTTGCTTTGCCTGTAACTTCAAAAATATCATCATCGTCCAAACCATAAATCCAGAGTTCTTTAGTAATGTCCTTATTAAAATTTCTATCTATTAATACTTCGCCTTTTTTACCATCTATAATTCTAGATATTTTTACATTGGTCTGGTTATCTCCAATACGATTGATTTCGAAATAATCGTCTTTATCTGTTCCTGTTATAATTACTAATTGGTTTAAATAGTTATAATAACGCTCTGCAATGTCAAGCATATTGGACTTTCTAGCCTTTAGCAAATCTTTAATTTCGGCAAGAGATTTATCGTTAACTTCTTTAGGTACTTTAGAAAATGCCGTGGTTATAACTTGATCTGTAATGTTATCCATTAAAAATTTAGCCTGCTTTAACCATACTGCTCTATCTGATTTTTGAATTAAAACTTTATCCAGTTTTATGCCTGCACTATTCATCCATTCAATATCCTTAAGTTCTGCATCGTAAACTTGAAGCTGTTTTGTTGCGCCAGACAAAACTTTCATTACATCTAGTAAAGCTCCATCAAAATTTGAAAACACTTGGTCTCTATCTCTAGGAATTGGTTTAAATAACTTGTCGCCATTTTCTTGATTAAATTGTGCCCAACGCCATTGGTCTTGATGCCTATCCCAATCTCCAATAAGCATATCGAAAAGTCTTGCTCTTATGTACGCGTTTTCGTCTATTTTATATTTTTCATCTTTTCTAATTTTTGTAATAATATCGTGTGTACTTTCAATATCATCTGCATATCCAAAGTTTTTTTCTTCGCTATAATTTTCTTCAGGACGTTCTTCAATCATATACAATTCATCTCCATAATCTGTATTATAATCACCCAAATATTTGTGCTTAGGAATGTAAAATAACTTTGGGTTTGTATGATAAAGATTGGCTGCATTAGACAAATCTGGAACCACAAAAAACGCATAAGGATGTGCAGCAGTGTAAAAATCTAATACTACGTCTTCAACTTTTGTTTTATCAAAGTCGTTTTCGACATATGTTTCTTTAAACAATACTGTTTGTAAATATTGCGTAGCACTTTTTCTAAGCGCTCTCATATTTAATTGTCTGCCGTCTTTGGTTGCTAATCTAAGTGAACGCGTTTGATGTCCTCCACCTGCTCTTACGATTTCTAATCCTCCATATAACGTATCTAAAGTTGCTACTTTTGCTGTTATTTTTCTACTATATAATTTTCGATACCTATTTCCTAATAACGTTTTATATATTCCTGTTTTCTCTGTTTCTTCTTTAGTGTAAATTGAAGTTTGAACCGTTTTTGGAAACGAATCCTGTAAAACATCTGTATTAAAAATAGCTCTACTTTTTGGTAAAACTTCTTTGGTAAACATTAATTTAGGTTCTCCATTTTCAGACACATAAATACTTACCCAAGTACTACCATCTTTAAAAATTGTTAATTCGGCAAAGCCTTGTTGCCCAACAGAAAATAGTCCGTTTTTACTTAATGCAGCTGCAGACTTTTTAGCACCAGAACCAGAAACAATTTGCTTAATACCATTGTTTTCTATATATTGAATAGAGTGTTCGTGTCCAGACGCAAATATAATATTATCGTATTCTAGAGACATGGTTTCAATACGGTTCATCAACTCATTATACCTCTCGTTGTATCTATCTTGAATAGAAACACCTCCTTGCGTCCTTACTTGAGCTAGTAAAGAGGATAATATTGGTAATGGAATTTTTTTTTGTGTTGGGTAAAGATGTTTACTCGCATCGTAAAAACCACCATGCGTACCATTAGTGTACATTGGATGATGCATAGCAAATATAACACGTTTGTTTTGAGCTTTTTTTAGTTCACCTTCTAATGCTTCGAAAAAACGCTTACGTGTTTTAATTTCACAGTTATCGTTAATTGTTGGATTTTCATTCCAGTTTTCTAAATACCATTGACTATCTATTACAATAAGTTGTACTTCCGCACTTACATCTATACTTTCTAGTGGACAACCATTTTCTGGTTTAAATGTATTTTCCCCTAGAGCATATTCTATATATTTTTCTTCTCGCTTAACACCTTCTACACCATCTGCATACCAATCGTGATTACCAGGAATCATAACTGTTTTACCCTTAAAACCAGCTACCGATTTTATTTGAGCATCTAGCGCGTTTTCTGCAGTCGCTCTACCGTCACTTCCTTTTTTAACCAAACCATCTGGATACACATTATCACCTAAAAATACAGTATAATCTTTTTTAGTGTCTTTATTTTTTATGTGCTTATTAAATGCCGTTAAACCTAAAGACATACCTCCAATTGGAGATTTCCCTGCATCACCAATTAGGTAAAATGTTCTATCAATTTCCTTATTAGGTAGCTGCTTTATAGTTTTCTCTTTGCTTCTATATTGCGCAGTAAATGTTGCACAGCCTGATAGCGTTAATAATAAAACAGTTAGAATTATGTTATTTTTAATCATATAGGAGCTTTTTGGTTTAATTTTAGTAATTTGGTTTTTATAAAATTCTTAAAAAAATATGTCTTCAATTATTGAAAAAGCTGAAAATTTTGTTTTAAAGTTATTTAAAGAGGAGCTACCAAATACTTTTATTTATCACAATTTTACGCATACTAAACGTGTGTTTAAAAGTACGAAAGAAATTATTGAAAACACTGAAATAAACGTTAATGAGAAAGAAATATTACTGTTAGCAGCTTTATTTCACGATACAGGCTACACTAAAACCAGAGAAGGGCATGAAGAAGAAAGTGTGAAAATTGCAACACAATTTTTAACCAATGAAAAAGTTAATCCAAATATAATTGAAGGTGTAAACAAATGCATCATGGCTACTAAGTTTAGAGAAATTCCAAATTCTAAATTAGGCGAAATTATTTGTGATGCAGATACTTCTCATTTTGCTAAGAAATATTTTAATGAAGCTAGCGAGTTTTTAAGAAAAGAATATGAAATTCAAGGTATTAGAACATATACAGCTAAAGAATGGAGAGTTGAAAATATTGAAGTTTTAGGCCAAAAACATCGTTATTACACACCTTATGCTATTAAACATTGGCAACTAGAAAAAGATAGTAATTTAGCCAAATTGATTAAAAAGAAAAAAAAGAGCAAAGCTAAAGATAATAAAGAAAAACTAAAAGCTAAATATAAAGAGCAGTATAAAAACGAGAGTCCAGAACGTGCCATTCAGTCTTTTTACAGAACAGCTTTAAAAAACCATATTAAATTAAGTGATATTGCAGATACCAAAGCCAATATTTTATTATCTGTAAATGCTATTATTATTTCTGTAGTTTTAGCCAACTTAATTTCTAAATTAGACACTAACCCTTATTTAATATGGCCAACAGTAGTATTCACGTTATTTAGTGTTGTTTCTATGGTAATGTCTATAATTGCCACACGTCCAAATGTTACAAGTGGACAGTTTACTAAAGAAGATGTAATAAACAAAAAGGTAAACCTAACTTTTTTTGGTAATTTTCATAAAATGGAACTTAAAGAATTTGAATGGGCCATTAAAGAAATGATTAGTGACAAAGATTACATCTATAACACGTTAACTAAAGATTTGTACTTTCTAGGAAAAGTTCTTGAACGCAAGTATAAATTATTAAGAATTACTTATACCGTTTTTATGATAGGCATTATAGTATCTTTAATATCTTTTGGAATTGCAGTTAAAAATAATCCAAGAGCTAACTTTGAAGATGTACTAGAAACTAATGTTCAAGTACAGCCTACTTCTATTCTTAATAAAGAAGTATATAAAAGTTAAGCTTTAATCTCATTCATTAAATCATTGTAAGTATAAAACTGTTTATTGTCCTTTTTAGATTTGCTGTATAAAATCTCAACACGCAATGCCTTTAAACCTGTAACACCTTGAAGATCTTCAAGTTCTAAAACCTCAACATTATCTCCTAAAACATGTTTAAACTGTAAAAAGTTTATGTATTCTAAGTATTCTATTTCATCTGCTTTTTGAGAATATACAATAGTTAATTTACCTTCCACAGTAGCGCGCTCATTTGTGCCTTTTATATTGGCTTTGTCCACACGTTTTTTTACCACCTCGTATCTAGCGTTATAAGTACCATCTACATCAAAATGTTTCTCGTCCATTCTAAAACGTATAGATAACGGTTGATTAAAAACTAAAATCATAGAAGCAACATCAAGAGAAACAGGATATTTACTTCGCTTGTTATAATAGCTATTTTCCATATCGCACATAACCTGCAATTGCCATAATCTTAAATTATACAAATACATGTTATTAAACGAATTCTCTTTAGTAATATCTTCTCCAATATACATGTTGTGCTCTACACCATCGGTTTTAAAACGCTCGAAAAAGTGTGGATACATTTTCTGTGCTTCAATTTGCTTTTTATCAATTAAAGAAGACATGTTTTTATTGATGAGCATAATGGTGTCATCATATTTTTTTCTATAGTTATAGACCACTCCTAAGTCTTTATCTATTTTAGAAAAATAATCCTTTATATCTTGCTTTAAAATAGAGTTGCTTTTTAATTTAAATTTTAAAACAGAATCTAGTTCATTTTTAAAAAATGCTGTGATTTTTTGCTCACTATCTACTTTAAAATCTGTATTTATTTCTTCGGAAAACTTTTCAATTTGAAATTTTAATTTTTCGTAAACCGGAAGTTTTTCATTACCAAAACCTTTGTCTATAATTTTCTTTACTAATAGTAACTGAAGTAATAAATCTTTCTGTGTTGCTTGATTTCTAGCATTAGACGAGCCTTTTACATCCATTTGCCCAAATAAAGGATAAACATCTCTAAATATAATTTTTCCAAAAGTAGCATTATCACCACGCTCACTACTATCTAGCATAAACTGTCTTGCTGCTTTCTCGAATTTCCAATGTACACTTGGATGTATAGCAGTACATTCGCTTTGAATGATTGCTTGAATTAAGTTTGCTTCATGAATTTTCGAACGTTTAACTGCCTCGTAAATAAAAGGCATAACATCTACTAACTTGTTAGCAACAATACTATTTAAAGCGTGCTTTTTGGTAGAGACTAATTCTAGTATACCCAATAAGTTTTCTCCATCTGCAATAGGTGCTAAAATTGCGCTTTTGTATCCTTGATTATAAAGCACTTTTACCTGTGGCACTTTACCTTTAGACTTATTATAATACAGTTCTAAATCTGAATTTGAATAAAACACCTTATCATCAAATATTGTTTTGTAAGAATTATGACAAAAAACAGCTTCACAGGCTAAACTGGAGTTTAAATCTAAAAGAAGACTTTGAATTCCTGCATCTGGAACCTGCATTAACAATTGTTCTCTTTCATTAAAAACTGAAAAACCAACGTCTAAATCTTGCATCCCAAGAAAAGAACGAAAAATTTCTTTAAAGCTGGACATAAAACGTTTGTCTCTTTGCTTATCACTTACTATTAAACTAGATTTAATATTAGAAATCGATTGGTCTGCTGTGATATCCACAATATTAGAAATCACAAATCCTTTAGCTATATAACTATTAGGTGGAAATTTCTCTTTCCAAAGTGCTATATCTTCAAAATTATCTAGTAATTTTTTATAGTCTTCCTCAGTAATTTCTGGTGTATTATCTTTCTTTATAACCTCTATAAAATCTGCATTGTATAAAATCTTGTAATAGCGGATAATACCATTAGTATCTGGTATTTGGTAATATAATGGTCTGCTAAAATTGGCAGAATAACCGTAATATGCTTTTAATATAACATTACATGCAATAATGTATTTATCATTATCAGGCATGTTTTCAATTTCTATTTCGTAATCGTCTCCAGCAGCTTCAAGAATAGTTTTAAAACGTTGAGAAGAATTAAAAATCATATTATGAAAAGGAACAGTTGCTGTTTTAATTTCATTTTTAGTTAACACTTGACTAAAAGAATCTTGAAGAATAATATTAATCTCTTTTTCGTACGTTTTCAAATAAGACAGATCACTAAAACCTTCTCTAAGTAAAGGACTATTTTCTTGAGTTTTAAGAACTCTACGTGCTTTAGCAGCAAGGAATTCATCCTCGTTTTTTTCTAACTCTTCATAGTAGTTCAATAACTTATTGAAACCTATTTTAAGGTCGAAGGGCAGTGTTATGTTATTGTTTATATCTTGCATGACTATTAAAAGTAAGCAAAATTAGGCATTTAGGTTGGTAAATCAATTATAATTAACACACTCAATCTACAATTAAAATAAAAACTAAAAAAGCTCCTCTAAAAAGAGAAGCTTTTTGTTTGTACAGGCGGAGAGACTCGAACTCTCACACCTCGCGGCACTAGATCCTAAGTCTAGCGTGTCTACCAATTCCACCACGCCTGCAACTTATACCGATAATTTCGGATTGCAAATATAAACAATAGTTTGAATATTCATAATAACCTTAAATAAAATAATTTCCTTTTTGTACTTTTACATAAACTCAATTTATATAAATGAAAAATATAAAATCTTACGTACAAGAAAATAAGCAACGTTTTCTTGACGAACTTATAGAGCTACTTAAAATACCATCAATAAGCGCAGACTCTGCTTATAAAGAACATACTGTAAAAACAGCAGACGTTGTCGCTAAAAGCTTAACAGATGCAGGTTGCGATGTTGTAGAAATTTGTAAAACAGAAGGCTACCCAATTATCTACGCACATAAAATAATAGATAAAAACCTACCAACCGTTCTAGTTTATGGACATTACGATGTGCAACCACCAGATCCATTAAACTTATGGACCTCTCCACCTTTCGAGCCTGTTATTAAAACAACAAAATTACATCCAGAAGGTGCTATTTTTGCACGTGGTGCTTGCGATGATAAAGGTCAAATGTACATGCATGTAAAGGCTTTAGAGTTTATGACGACTCAAAACCAACTACCATGCAACGTTAAGTTCATGATAGAAGGTGAAGAAGAAGTAGGCAGCGTAAACCTCGCTAAGTTTGTAAAACAAAATCAAGACAAACTAAGTAACGATGTAATTTTAATTAGCGACACAGGAATGATAGCTAAAGACGTACCATCTATAACAACCGGATTACGTGGTTTAAGCTACGTAGAAGTAGAAGTTACAGGACCAAACAGAGATTTACACTCTGGTTTATATGGAGGTGCAGTTGCAAACCCAATAAACGTGCTAACCAAAATGATAGCATCGCTTCACGACGAAAACAACCACATTACCATTCCTGGTTTTTACGATAATGTAGAAGAACTTTCTAAAGAAGAACGCGCACAAATGGCAAAAGCGCCATTTTCGTTAGAAAATTATAAAGAAGCTTTAGACATAGATTCCGTCTATGGAGAAGCAGGTTACACAACTAACGAGCGCAACTCTATTCGCCCAACCTTAGACGTTAACGGCATTTGGGGAGGCTACACAGGAGAAGGCGCAAAAACAGTTATTGCAAGTCAAGCATTTGCAAAAATATCTATGCGTTTAGTACCAAATCAAGATTGGGAAAACATAACAGCATTATTTAAAAAACATTTTGAAAGCATTGCTTCAAAAGGCGTTACCGTAAAAGTAACACCACATCATGGCGGACAAGGTTACGTAACACCAATAGATAGTATTGGCTATAAAGCTGCCAGTAAAGCCTACGAAGAAACGTTTGGCAAAACACCAATTCCACAACGTAGTGGTGGCAGTATTCCTATTGTAGCTTTGTTCGAGCAAGAACTAAAAAGCAAAACCATTTTAATGGGCTTTGGCTTAGATAGTGACGCTATCCATAGTCCAAACGAACATTTTGGAGTTTGGAATTACTTAAAAGGCATTGAAACCATTCCAGGTTTTTACAAACATTTTACAGAATTATCTAAATAATTTTTTGGGTGTAACCACCTTTTGCTTTTAAAGAGCTAAAGGTGGTCGCGTCATCCATTATATCTTTATTTTGCCATATATGGCAGCAAAATAAAGGATGCCATTTCTACCGCTTACACAACCACTCAAAAGTGAAAAACCAACATTTAAGGCACGTTCTAGAACTTACATTCGCTACGCTTTTAATAAGTACATCTGGCGCATTAGGTAAATTTATAGACATGCCAGCTCCAGTAACTATTTGGTGGCGAAGCACATTAGCCATGTTGTTTTTATTACTTTTCTGCAAGTACAAAAAAGTAAGTCTTAAAATTCAATCTAAAAAAGATTTAAGTGCCTTTATATTCAGTGCTTTATTTATGGCAGCACATTGGATAACTTACTTTATAGCCTTACAAAGTTCTACTGTAGCTATTGGCATGTTAGCCTTATTTACCTTCCCAATAATGACCGCCTTTTTAGAGCCTTTGTTTTCTAAAACAAAGTTCGATTATGTCCATCTACTTTTAGGTGCAATGGTGCTTTTAGGTATTTACATATTATCACCAGCATTAGATATTGAAAGCGATGCAGTAAAAGGTATTCTGTTTGGTTTACTTTCAGCCTTTTGTTATGCCATGCGTATTTTAATACTCAAGCAATATGTAACCAAATACAATGGCAGTAGCCTCATGTTTTTTCAATTACTAATTATGAGTATTGTATTAATGCCAACACTATTCTTGTTAGACACCTCTAATATTAGCACGCAATTTCCTTATGTTATTATTTTGGCATTGGTAACAACTGCTATAGGACACACATTATTTGTAAAAAGCTTAAAACATTTTAAAGTAAGTACAGCAAGTATTATTGGAAGTTCTCAACCAGTTTTTGGCATTATTATCGCCTTTTTCTTTTTAAACGAAATTCCCACCTTAAATACTTTTTTAGGAGGCTCTCTTATTCTAGCTACTGTAATAGTTGAAAGTTTAAGGTCTAGAAAAAATAGACGCTAAAAATATATAGATTCTTCAGTCGTACCTCTTTCTGAATGACAAAACACAAAAAATCTGCTCTACATTTGTAGAATTGATTTATTTGTTCTACATTTGTAGAGAATAATCTAAACTTGTAGAACATGCAGCTTACAAAAACTGAAGAAGATTTAATGAATTACCTCTGGAAACTTGAAAAAGCGTTCATGAAAGATTTGCTTGAAGCCTATCCAGAACCAAAACCTGCAAATACAACGGTTGCTACACTTTTAAAACGCATGAACGATAAAGGTTTTATTGCCTATAATTTGTTTGGGAACTCGCGTGAGTATTATCCGCTAGTTAAAAAAAAAGACTATTTCTCTAAACACGTTAACGGATTGATTAAAAATTTCTTTAACGATAGTAGTTCGCAATTTGCTTCTTTTTTTACAAAAGAAACCAATTTGTCTAAACTAGAATTACAAGAGCTTCGTGCAATAATAGATACCGAAATTAAAAATAAACCTCATTAGCAAATTTAAAATAGAATTCCTATCTTATTATAGAGGTTCAATGAGACATAAAATAAATATCAACGAATTAATTAATCATGGAAATTATACTCTTAAAATCCGCAGCCTGTTTAGCGATATTAATGGTTTTCTATAAACTACTTTTAGAGAACTTGGTCATTCATAAATTTAAACG
>NZ_JALZVX010000144.1 GCF_023299985.1 Lacinutrix sp.
AATTTGCAATTCCGTCTTCGTTATCATCACAACCTAATATAGTACCACTTTGTACTAATATTGGTTTAGGTGCTAAATCGATATTAAAGGTAGTAGTTTTGAAACAATCGGTTGCAGCATTATTTTCTATTCGAACATATATTGTTTGAGGATTAGAAATATTATTATAAGGAGACACTAAAGGATTCATTCCAGTATCTGCATCAGTTTGCGAAATATAATAAGATACTTCAAAAACTGCTGGATCCTGTCCATTTAGTACAGCTGGAGTATTTATCTCAAGATTAAAAGATTGAATTCCATCATTATTATCATCACACAACTCTAAATCATCTACTCCTGTAATTTCAGGAAGTGCTCCTAAAACTGTTAAAACAAATGTAGTATTAGTACTAGCACATCCAGATCCAGATCCAACTGAATCAACATCTTCTACTCTAACATAGATTATTGTACCATCTGTTGCAGAATATGGAGAAGTTATAGCATTAGTTCCAGTTTGAGCATCATTTAAAGTTTCGTGATATGTCACTAAAAAATCTGCTATATTTTGACCAGGCACATTTAAAATTATTGATGAAAGGTCATCTAAATTGAAATCTTCTAATCCATCTCCAGACTCATCATCACAAGTTGTAATTGAAATTTCATCTTGAGGCACAATATTTACAATTGCTTCTTGAAATAGATTAACGATTACTGTTGTAGTAGCATTACCCATACATTGGTTATCATATGCCGTAACAGTATAAGAATTAGATTCTGTAACAACAATAGAAGAAGTTGTTAATGTTGGATCTAAAATACCGTTTACAGACCACTCAAAAACATCTGCAAATGGAGAATCAGCATCTAGAGTAATAGATGGGAAACCGCATAAGTTAGCTATTGAAGGTGTTGTGTCATCATTATCGTTATCAATAAAAGCAGTATCATTACTAACTAAATCTACTGCTATTTCTCCACTTAAAGTTCCTGCATTAGGATCTGTATTATTAGGATCTAAATTAGTCTGATTTATTTGAATTATTCCTGGTTCTCCTTCAAAATTAGTAATAAGTAAAACATAAATATCACCTGCTACAGCATTAATAATTGAGAAATTTTCTACTGCTGCTGCAGAGAAACTACAATCAAAAACTGGAGTTGAAGGAAAATCACCTCCATTACAGAAATCATCACTAGCATTAAACGGTCCCCAAACTGCATAATCTACATCTAATTCATCTCCTATTGGGTTCCCTAAGATATCGAAAGCTGTATTTTGAATCATTTCTATATCTATATTTCCAGAAGTTCCAATCTCTAGAATACTAAATGTTGGATCTGGAGAAGATCCTAAACAATCTATTTGACCTAATCCTGGTCTAACATTTACTGTGTTATAAGTATATAAACTATCTCCTCCTGGGCAAAGATTTTCAGTTGCATCACATGTTATATTTATTGGAGCGACATATGGTGTGATACATATATCAAAGGTTGTTGTCTCTGCATCACTAGTATTTGAAAACACTCTAATATAATATGTATTTCCAATCACTAATTGAGGTGTTACACTAGAAAGTAAAGTAAAACCTGTAGTACAACTAATCTCTACTAATGCACCACAAGTTCCTTCGTAAACTGCATGATCGATATTGTTAGGTAAACTTCCTTGTAAATTAGCTAATGCAATAAGCTGAAACTCATTAGCAGCAACAAATTGAAACCATATATCGTCATCTGGATCTCCACCACATGATGGGTTAGGAACTGCAGATGGTGTTGCTGCTAGTAATGTTCCTGGTGTACTTATTTCACACAAGAAACTATTATTTACGTCTACTACACTAGCTGCATCACAGTTATCGTTAACAGGAGGACATGCCAATAATAAAAGTGGCTGACTCGTAGAGAAGCAAGTATCTTGTTCACTACTTACCGTAAAAATGATATTTGTATTAAATGGATATGGTCCAAATTGTGTAACACCTGTTGTTGATGTTACAGAAACAGGAACACCACCTTGATTGTCTTGTATTAAAACTGATGTTGCTCCTCCAAAGGATGTTACATCTACGTCTACTAAAAATTGATCTCCATTAGCACAATCATCTACTATTGTGTATGTTGCTTCTGGGTTAAAACAAGTTGGAGCTTCGTCGAAAGTAACATCGTCTATTGCAATATCATCAGTAAAATCGCCTGTTACAATTTCAGAAAATATAAATCGTGCTTGTAAATTTCCAGTAATTGTAAGACCACTTAAATCTATAAACATTTCTTCCCAACCATTAGTATTGGTATTAAAGGTTCCCATTAGATTCCATGCTGCTCCATCCCAAACTTCTACATCTAAAGTAGAATTGGCATTACCCTCATTATCACTAATTTCATAAAACGAAAGTGTTGGCGCTATTAAAGTTGATACGTCTACAAAAGGTGTTATTAATGTTGAAGGACCATCGTTTCCAGATGAATCAACCCATGCAAAATAATTGTTAGTTGCAGTAGTTCCAGTAATCGTTCCATCATCTCCAATGTGGTTATTACCAGTAACATTATCAAAACCCCAATCTTCACCACCATTCATTGTCCAACATAATGGAATTGTTCCTCCATTTTCAAAACCTTCTGTATATGGTGCAACAAATGTTGTACAGTCTGTGTCAAAGGTTATTGGTCCTATCCAATCACTAAATTCACCTCCACCACAATCTGCTCTTATGTAAGCTTCGTATGAAGTTGCTGCTGTTAATCCTGTCGCTAAATATGGATTTGTAGACGTTGCCATACCTGAA
>NZ_JALZVX010000145.1 GCF_023299985.1 Lacinutrix sp.
ACAGTATCTGGTGTGTTATGGGCTATCTTCCAAAACAATGCTGGTGGAGCATGGGATAACGCTAAGAAATCTTTTGAAGCAGGTGTTATGATTAATGGTAAAATGACACATAAAGGATCTGATGCTCACGAAGCAGCAATTACTGGTGATACTGTTGGAGATCCATTTAAAGATACTTCTGGGCCATCAATGAATATTTTAATTAAATTAACGTGTTTAATTGGTTTAGTAATTGCACCTATTTTAGGAGGTCATGCAGAAGAAGGAATGGTTATGAATGAATCTATTTCTATTGAAAAAGAAATTATCGTTTCAGCTAGCCTAGCAGAAGCTACAATTACTTACGCTATGACTATTAATGGAGAAGAAGTAATTAATACAGAGTCTTTTAAAGGAACTAAAATAGAAGTTGAAAATAAGTTAAAAGCATTCGAAGCTAATAATAAATTAGCTGTAGGTAATGCTGTTAAAATAATCAAGAAAGTGAATATTAATAAAGGATAAACTTTTATTTAAATATTAAATTTAAACCTGCTAACTTGATTAGCAGGTTTTTTTATGGTTAATTTGAAGTATGAGTTGGTTCAAAAAAGATCCTTTGCAAATTATAGCTTTTCAAAGCTATGGAACAGACACGCATTTCTATCTAAGAGGAAGAGCGCTACAAGACGAAACTATAGATTTAGAACAACGTGGTTTTTTTAAATTATTAATCAATACATGGAAACGTATTGAAAGTGATGAGGTCAAACATGTTGTGATTAATATAAAGTTGCCAAACGGAAAAGTATTAAAGACAAAGAGTGATAGTCATGGCTATTTTAAAGTAGAAGCAACATTAGATGGTTTAACAGCATTTGCTAATGAAAGAGGTTGGTTAACCTGTGAGGTGTCTTATAATAATGTAAATACAAAACGTAGTATTCAAAAGAGTAATCGGTTTCCTGCAGAAATATTAATACCTTCTACTAAAGCTGCATTTGGTGTCGCAAGTGATATTGATGATACTATTTTACATACAGGAGTAGTTTCTACTCTAAAATGGAGAGTATTATATAATTCTGTTTTTAAATCTGCAAAAATGCGATTACCTCTTGAAGGTGCTGCAGACTTCTATCATTTATTACACAGAGGTAAAACTGGTAAGAATGTAAATCCTATATTTTATGTAAGTCATAGTCCTTGGAATATGTATCGTTATTTAGAGTTGTTTTTAAAACAAAATAATTTTCCTAAAGGGCCAATTTTATTGAGGAGTTTTAAGCAGTTTTTAAAGAAAAAAGCAATAGACGAGAAGCCACAGAAGCAAAAGGAAATTCTTAATCTATTAAAAACATATCCAGACTTACCTTTTATACTTATTGGTGATAGTGGCGAACACGATATAGACATCTATATTGAAATAGCAGAGCAGTTTCCAGAACGTATTAAAGCTATTTATTTACGTAGTGTAAAACACAAAAAGAAAGTAATACGTGTAAAAAGACTACTTGAGCACTATAATACAACTCCAGCTTTATTAGTAGAAAGTAGCGAGCAGGCAATTTTACATGCTCGTGAAAACGGATTTATTGTTTAATTAAATATTAAAATAAACCGTTAATTTCTGCGTCAATTTTATTTAGAATAAGTCCTAAGTCTTCAGGTTTATCTACAAAATCAAGATTATCTACATCGATAATTAAAAGTTTTCCTTTATCGTATCCAGTAATCCAAGCTTCATAACGCTCGTTTAATCTACTTAAATAATCTATACTTATAGAGTTCTCGTAATCGCGACCACGTTTGTGAATCTGAGACACAAGATTAGGAATAGAACTACGAAGGTAAATTAACAAATCGGGACCTTTTACAAAACTTTCCATAAGCTCGAAAAGAGAGGAGTAGTTTTCAAAATCACGATTAGTCATTAAGCCCATAGCGTGAAGGTTTGGTGCAAAAATATGCGCATCTTCATAAATGGTACGATCTTGAATAATGTCTTTACCGCTTTCTCTAATTTGTTCAACTTGACGAAAACGACTGTTTAAAAAGTACACTTGTAAATTAAAACTCCAACGTTCCATTTGGTTGTAAAAATCATCTAGGTATGGATTATCTACTACATCTTCTAATTGTGCTTCCCATTTATAATGTTTGGCAAGTAATTTTGTGAGCGTAGTTTTTCCAGCTCCAATGTTTCCGGCAATGGCAACGTGCATATTATTTTAATTTAAGTTGGTATTGATAAAGCACTTTATCTGTGTAAATATACACGATTTCATTGGTTACAAAAAACTGACTTATTAACAAATTTGTAATGCCAATAGATTTTGTTATTTCACTGTTTTTTGCATGGTAAAAAAGAGTATTGTTTTTTTTAAAAATTATATTTTCGTTGCTCTCTTTTATATTAGTGTAGCCATTATTGGGTGTCTTAGAGACTAAGCTTCCAAAATAATTGTACTTGTAAATATATTTCTTGGTGAGTAACCAGCAGGAATTATAATTACTTACCATGTCTAAAAGATTATTTTCTATAGGTAAGGTTCTTGCTCTTGTAGTATTGGTTCTATAATCGTACAACTCTAACTGCATTAAATCTTGATTAAAAACCCAAATAGTATTATCGCTGCCTACAGAAACGTGCGATACGTTTTTATAATCTTCCGTTTGGTTAAAGTCTATTTTGTAAATTTCTGCAAGCCTATTGTCTAAAATAATAACCGTATTGAAAGCTTTGTAGAATACATTTATTTTTAGAGGATTAAAACTGTTAGCAGAGGTTATAGTTCCTAATTGAACGTTACTATATTTTAGTAATTTGTCTTCCTGCTTTTTTATTAATGTATTATTTAAAGTAAAAAACGTTGTGCCAAAATTATCGATACCAATAATAGAGTCTACTTTAAATTCGGTTGTAGTTTCTAGTTTAGACTTTATATCATTTTGAGCGTAAGCTGAAAATGTTATTAGAAAGAGTATAAAATGCAGTAGTTTCATTGTAGAAGTAAAAATACAAAAACCGCACCACTTTTGTACTTGTTATTTAATTAATCAACTTTTAACCAAACCCAAGAATATTGGTTATTTGTAAAGTTTAATTATACTTTATTTTTTTTGTGAAATTTTTAACATATTAATGTTAAACGTTTCTTGTTTTTATGTGTCTTACAGTTATTAACTGTAATTTTACAAAACAAATTAAGAAACATTATTATGAAACTAAAAGCACTATTAACCTGTATTACTTTATGCTTAGCAGCATTAACTTATGCGCAAGACGATTTTCAAGGTCAGGCAACTTACATGTCTAAAACGACTGTAGATATGGATAACTTTGGAGGTGGACAGTTGTCTCCTGAACGTAAAAAAGCTATTATGGATCGTATGAAAAGCATGTTAGAAAAAACATATATTCTTACATTTAATAAAACAGAATCGACTTATAAAGAGGATGAGAAACTTGAAGCTCCTGGATCTGGAGGCGGAAGATTTAGAGGCATGATGAGTAGTTTTACTGCTGGACCTCAATACAAGAATATAAAAGAAGGTAAACTAATTCAAGATCAAGATTTTTTTGGAAAACAATTTTTAATTAAAGATGAATTAGAAAAGTTAGAATGGAAAATGACTGGTGAAACTAAACAGATTGGTAAGTATACTGTAATGAAAGCTACTGCTATGAAAAAGGTTGATGAATTTGATTGGACAAATTTTAGAGGAAGAGGTCGTAGAGGGAATGAAGATGAAAAAAAGAAAGAGGAAGAAACTAAAAAAGAGAGATCTGTTGATGCTTTTGGAAAAACAAAAGATAAAAATAATGATGTAAAAGATGTAGTAATAGCTGAAACTAAAGATGACGAGTCAAACAATCCAATAACAGATATTGAAGTTCCAAAGGAGGTAGAGGTTGTTGCATGGTACACAATGCAAATCCCAATAAACAATGGGCCAGGAGAGTTTTGGGGATTGCCAGGCTTAATTCTAGAAGTGAGCTCTGGAAAAACAACATTGTTGTGCTCTAAAATTGTAATGAATCCAACAGAAAAAGGAGATATTAAAATGCCAGTTAAAGGAAAAGAAGTTACTAAAAAAGAGTATAATACAATAGTTAAAAATAAAACAGAAGAGATGCGCGAAACATTCCGCGGAAGAGGTGGACGTGGAGGACGCGGTAGATAAATAGCATAAATCAATAAAAAATACAATCAACCAAACTTTTATGAAAGAGCATGCTGGAAATTTAATCATCATAAGAAAATGATTAATAACGAGCAGCATGTAACCTTTCAAAAATAACTATAAAATATACATGAAACATATTTTTACACTGTTGCTATTACTAGTGGCAAGCACAAGTTTTGCCCAAATTAAATTTCAAGGCTCAATAAAAGATAGCTATGGAGATCCTCTAGAGTTCGCAAATGTTATTGCAATAAACCAAGAGTCTAAAGTGTTAGAGTCTTATGCTGTAACTAACGATAAAGGACTTTATAAACTAAGTTTAGGTAAAAACATAACTTATAAAATACAGGTTAGCTACATTGGTTATAAAACAGCAGAAATGGAAGTGTCTACCAAAGAAGAGGCTTTAAGCCAAGATTTTACTTTAGTTGTAGATAATACGCTTGACGAAGTTGAGTTGGTTTACGAAATGCCAGTAACTATAAGTGGTGATACAATTACTTATAATGCAGATTCTTTTAAAAATGGAACAGAACGTAAATTAGGAGACGTATTAAAAAAACTGCCAGGAGTTGAGGTTAACGAAGATGGTGAAATTGAAGTAGAAGGTAAGACTGTTGGTAAAGTAATGATTGATGGAAAAGACTTTTTCGATGGAGACAGTAAGCTAGCAACTAAAAACATTCCAGCTAATGCAATTGATAAAGTGCAGGTTTTAAAAAATTATTCTAATAATAGCCAATTAAGTGGTGTTACTAATAATCAAGATAATATTGCCATTAATATAAAGCTTAAAGAAGGAAAAAAGAATTTTTGGTTTGGGACACTTACTGGTGGTGTTGGTGTAGCAGATAGCGATGGACTTTACGTTGTGCAACCAAAACTATTCTATTACAGTCCAGAAAAGAGTATTAATTTTATTGGAGACATAAATAATATTGGAGAGCTGGCTTTATCAAGAAGAGATATTCGTAATTTTGGAGGCGGTTTTCAACAACCAAGTAGACAAAGTGGTACTAATATTAATTTAGGAAATAACGACTTAGGTTTTAGACAGCTACAAAATAATCAAGCTAAAGATATAAACACAAAATTTGCAGCAGGTAACTTTAGTTATTCACCAAAAAGCACTTTAGATTTATCTGGTTTTGCAATATTTGCAAGCAGTAGAATAGATTTACAAGAAAATAGTTCGGTATTTTATACAGATAGAAATTTAGGAATTCCAGACGAGAACACTCAAAGTAACACAGAGCAGAAAAGCGATTTAGGTTTATTGAAATTTAGTGCAAAATATAAGCCAAACGCTAATAATCAATTAGATTACGATATTATTGGTCGTATCTCTAACGAGGAACAATTAAATGGAACACTTTCTAATGTTGTTGGTGAAATAGATCAATTTGAAGAGGCTACTCCATTCTCAATAAATCAAAATTTAAATTATTATTATACGCTAGACGAAACTAATATTTTTGCATTATCTATTCAGCATTTATTGCAAGAAGAAGACCCTTTTTATAATGCATTGTTAGCTAACGATCCAACAAATAATGATAATGGTTTTGATCCTGATGATATGCTTCCAGATGAAGATCCTTACGATGGTACAGCGCAAGAATTAGGTTTAGACGGCTCTCAACTTAACTATAGTGTTAATCAAGACAAACTTGTTAAAACAAATCAAGTAGATGCTAAAGTAGATTATTGGAATATATTAAATAAGAAAAGTGATATTAACTTTACTATTGGAACAATATATAGTAATCAACAATTCGACTCTAATATCTTTCAAACCTTAGATAATGGTGTTGAGCTTGATACAGATCCTGCTATACCAGAAGTATCAGATGTTAACGATGTAAAATACACATTTACCGATGTTTATTTAGGAATGCATTACCGTTATAAAACAGGTAAGTTTACAATAAGTCCTGGTTTATCTGCACATAGCTATAATGTGGCAAACGATCAATTTAATACAAAAACTACAGATAATTTCTTTAGACTTTTACCAGATTTAAATGTAAGAGTGCAATTAAAAACGTCTGAAAACTTAAATTTATCTTACCGTATGCAAACACAATTTACAGATGTAAATCAATTTGCAAGAAGTGTTGTGCTTAATAATTATAACTCAACGTTTGTAGGTAATCCTGATTTAGAAAACTCATTATCACATAACATAAACTTAAGTTATTTTAGTTTCAATCTGTTTAATTATACTAATGTGTTTGCATCTTTAAACTATAGTAAAAATATAGATGCTATAAGAACACAATCTATATTTCAACCTGCCTCTGTTATTAGAAGTAGTGAGCCTTTTAATTCTGATTTTGCAGATGAAACTTTTACTGCGACTGGTCGTTTTCAAAGACGTTTTGGCAAGTTACAAGCGAGTATAAGAGGTAGTTTTAATTATTCTAAATTTAATCAGTTTATTAATAATCAGCTGTCTGTAAACGAAAATTTCACACAAACCTATGCACCTAGTTTGCGTTCTAATTTTAGAGAAGCGCCAAATTTTGGAATAACATATAACTATTCTACTAGTGATAATAATCAAGGTGATAGAACAACTAAAATTATTACTAATAGACCTTCATTAGAGTTTGACGCCTTAATATTTAAAACGTTTACGTTTAAAACAGATTATGGCTACACAAGGCAAACTGTAGGAGGTAACACTAATAGTTTTGGGTTGTTTAATGCTAACCTAATGTATAGAAAAGAGAACGATAGTAAATGGGAATACGAACTTAAAGCAACTAATATTTTAGATGTAGAATCTAATGTAAATAATAACGTTGGAGGTTTTTCTGTAAGTACTAGTGAGTATTTTATACAACCTAGATTTTTAACGTTTAGAGCGATCTATAATTTATAAAATTAAAGTGCAGTTATAAAAAAAAGCGAGCTAAATGCTCGCTTTTTTTTGTTTAAAATGTGGGGAGAATAGGATTCGAACCTATGAAGACGTAGTCAGCAGATTTACAGTCTGCCCTCGTTGGCCGCTTGAGTATCTCCCCAATTATAATGGCAAATATATTACTAAATTAATACTTTTGGAAAATTTATTGTATAAAAAAATCTCTTTAAAAAGAGACTTTTTTATCTATTTTAGTATCAGTTTATTATAAACTAAATTCAGCTTTTACTTTTTCTAAGTAGTCTAATTTTTCCCACGTAAATAACTCAACATCTACACTAATATCTTCTCCATTTGGTCTGGAAAACGTTTTAGAAACAGTTTCATTTACTCTACCCATATGTCCATAAGCAGCAGTTTCACTATATATTGGGTTACGTAATTTTAAACGCGATTCTATAGCAGCAGGTCTCATATCAAATATTTTCGAGATTTTTTCAGCAATTTCGCCATCTGTCATATTAAAAGGGCAAGTGCCATAAGTGTCTACAAATATTCCCATAGGCTCAACAACACCAATAGCATAAGAAACCTGTACTAGTATTTCGTCGCAAATTCCTGCAGCTACTAAGTTTTTTGCAATATGCCTAGTTGCATAAGCAGCACTTCTATCTACTTTACTTGGGTCTTTTCCAGAAAAAGCACCACCACCATGTGCGCCTTTACCACCATAAGTATCTACAATAATTTTACGTCCAGTTAATCCAGTATCTCCATGAGGTCCTCCAATAACAAACTTTCCTGTTGGATTAATATGGTATTTAATATTGTTATTAAATAATGCTTGAGTCGCTTCTGGTAGTTTTGCAATTACTCTTGGTATTAAAATTTCAACAATATCTTTTCTAATTTTAGATAGCATGATGTCGTCGTTATCGTCAAAATCGTCATGTTGTGTAGAAACTACAATAGCATCAATACGTTGTGGCGCATTATTATCGCTATATTCTATGGTCACTTGACTTTTAGAATCCGGTCTTAAATACGTGATATCTTTATTTTCGTGACGCAATTCTGCCAATTCAATTAAAATTTTGTGAGATAAATCTAAAGCTAAAGGCATGTAGTTTTCGGTCTCGTTGGTTGCGTAACCAAACATCATCCCTTGGTCTCCTGCACCTTGTTCTTCTTTTGTATCACGATCTACACCACGATTAATATCCTCACTTTGTTCGTGAATAGCACTAAAAACACCACAAGAATTGCCATCAAACATGTATTCGCTTTTTGTATAACCAATTTTGTTTATAGTATCTCGCGCTATTTTTTGTACATCTAAATATGTTTTAGATTTCACTTCTCCAGCAAGTACAACTTGTCCAGTAGTAACAAGTGTTTCGCATGCTACTTTAGATTCGCTATCGAATGCTAAAAAATTGTCTATTAATGCATCACTAATTTGATCTGCAACTTTATCTGGGTGTCCTTCAGATACACTTTCTGAGGTAAATAAATACGCCATAGTCTTTTTTTTAATTTTATATATACAGGATTTGACGAAAGCGTCGAAGGAAGTTTACACTGCCTTTAGCATTTTTTATAGAGGTTGCAATCAGTCAAATCCGTCCTCGTAATTAATTTCAACAAAAGTATAAAAAATTATATGGATAGAAATTCCTTTTTACAATTTTATGAAAACTTTATCTTTAAAGATTAAATCTTTAGTCTTGAAAGTGAAATGATTTACAGGTAATATTTATTTTAAATTAATATTAGTTTTCTAATATAGGATCAAGTTGTATTTGATGAAATATATTTTATCAAAAATCAGTTTCAATGATTTATTTCCCTATTTAATGTTTTAAAATTAATTATTAAGAAAAATATTCCTTTTAACTTGTTTAATTAGATTTTTTTTCACAATATTTGTGCTCACAAAGTTCAAACACTTACTGAAATGTTATCAAGAAAGGTGGAGAGATAGACTCGCTGAAGCCTTAGCAACCCTTAGATTTACTAAGAAGGTGCTAAATTCTACTTAATTATTCGATTCATTAATCGAAAGATTGGATAGATAACTTAAATCTAATTACTCATCTGTAGTTAGTATTTTCTTTTTAACATTTTTCTATTAAATATGCCTTTCGAGGCTGATTTGACTTTTGGTTTAATTTATTAACTCAAAAAACTAGAAAAATGAGTACGCAAAAATTTGCAACTAAAGCATTGCACGCAGGACACGATACAACACAAAATGGTGGTACAAGATCTGTTCCTATTTATCAATCAACAGCTTACGTTTTTGACGATTCAGATGACGCAGCAGGACGATTTAATTTATCAGTTCCTGGTTTTATCTATACCAGATTAAACAACCCAACAAACGACGTTTTAGAGCAACGAATAGCTGCTTTAGAAGGAGGTATTGCAGCAGTAGCAACAGCATCAGGAACTGCAGCAATCTCAACAACATTATTGACACTTTTAAAAGCAGGTGATCATATTGTAGCGTCAAGTAGTTTGTATGGTGGAACCTATAATTTGTTAAGCGTAACCTTACCAAGACATGGTATTACAACTACTTTTGTAGATCCATCAAATCCAGAAAATTTTAGTAAAGCAACACAACAAAATACACGCGCTATTTTTGTAGAATCTTTAGGGAATCCAAAATTAGACGTGTTAGATATTGAAGCGATTTCTAAAGAAGCTAAAGCACATAAAGTGCCTTTAATTGTAGATAATACAGTTGCTACGCCTTATTTATTAAATCCAATAGAATATGGTGCGAATATCGTTATTCATTCTTTAACAAAATACATAAACGGAAACGGAACATCACTTGGTGGTATTATTGTAGACGCAGGAAATTTTGATTGGAATAATGGTAAGTTTCCAGAGTTTACAGAGCCATCTGCAGGATACCATGGATTAGTGTATAATGAAGCTATTGGAGCTGCTGCATTTATTGCAAAAATTAGAATTGAAGGTTTACGTGATTATGGAGGCGCGTTGAGTCCGTTTAATGCCTTTCAAATTATACAGGGTTTAGAAACACTAGAACTTCGTATTAAAAAACACAGTCAAAATGCTTTAGAACTTGCAAAATGGCTACAAGAACAACCAGAAGTAACTTGGGTAAATTATCCAGGCTTACAAACAAGTAAATATAATGCTTTAGCTAAAAAATACATGCCAAAAGGACAAAGTGGTATTGTTACTTTTGGAGTTGATGGTGGTTATGAATCTGCTAAAATTATAGCAGATAAAACAAAACTATTCTCATTATTAGCCAATATTGGCGATACTAAATCACTTATTATTCATCCAGCAAGTACAACGCATCAACAATTAAATGATGAAGCACAAGAATCTACAGGAGTAACAAAAGATTTAATCCGTTTATCAGTTGGTATAGAAAATATCGACGATTTAAAAGCCGATTTAAAAGAAACGTTTCAACTTCTAAAAAAACCAATTTTATCTTAAAATTATAAAGTTCTGAAAAAACTAAATTACATTTTAATATCAGATTACGTAAGCCAAGGAGGTAAGACAATGTCTATACAATTGTCTTACCAAACTTTTGGTAAAGCATTACACGCAGCACCAATTGTTTTAGTTAATCATGCTTTAACAGGTAATAGTAATGTAGCAGGAGAGAATGGTTGGTGGAATCAATTAGTAGGCACTAATAAAGTTATTGACACAAATCAATACACTGTTTTAGCATTCAATATTCCTGGCAATGGTTACGATGGTTTCGAAATTGAAAATTACAAAGATTTTGTAGCTCAAGATATCGCAAAGTTATTTTTAATTGGACTTGAAAAATTAAGGGTAGAAAAATTATTTGCAATTATTGGTGGTTCATTAGGAGGTGGTATAGCCTGGGAAATGGCAGTGTTGAAACCTGCGTTGACAGCACATTTAATTCCCGTAGCTACAGACTGGAAATCTACAGATTGGTTGATGGCTAATTGCCAAATCCAAGAACAATTTTTGGTAAATTCTAACAAACCTGTACACGATGCACGTATGCATGCAATGTTATGTTATCGTACGCCAAAATCATTTAAAGAAAAGTTTCATCGTTCAAAAAACGAAAAATTAGAATTATTTAATGTAGAAAGTTGGTTGCTTCATCATGGTAGTAAATTGCAAGAACGGTTTCAGCTATCAGCTTATAAATTAATGAATCAGTTATTACGGACTATAGATGTTACAAAAGGACGTGAAAAAGGAGAGTCTGTTTTGGATACTATTCAATCTAAAATAACAATAGTTGCGGTAGACTCTGATTTGTTTTTTACAGCTGAAGAAAACCGAGAAACACAAAAGCAATTAGCGTTAAAGCATTCAAATGTAACATATAATGAAATTAATTCAATTCATGGTCACGATGCGTTTTTAATAGAGTTTGAACAACTTGAAACAATAATTAAAGGCATTTTTAAGCCTGATTCAAAAGAAAAAAGAATGAAAATATTAAAATTTGGTGGAACATCTTTAGCTAATGGTGAAGGTATAAATCGAGTAATTTCAATTATAGAAAATAAAGTAAAAGCTAACGAAAAAATAGCTGTTGTCGTTTCTGCAAGAGGAAAAGCAACAGATGAGTTAGAACTTATTTTAGAAAAAGCAGTAAAAAATGAAACATATAAAGAACAACTAAAAGCCTTTAAAAATTATCAAAATTTACTAGCAAATACTGATTTTTCAGAAGAGTTTTTAAGATTAGACAACCTTTTTGAAGGTGTACATTTATTGAGAGATTATAGTCAAAAAATTAAGGACGAAATTTTAGCACAAGGCGAATTAATTTCAGCTAAATTAATTTCAGCATTGTTAAAAGATAGAAACATAAATGCAAAAACTGCCGATGCAAGAACTTTAATAAAAACAGATGACAGTTACGGTAACGCAAAACCTATTGATAGCATTTCAAAAAAGAATGTTATTGCCTATTTTAAACAAAATAATGGTACAACAGTAAATATAGTTACAGGATTTATAGCTTCAAATAAAGACAATAAAACAACAACTTTAGGTCGAAACGGAAGTAACTATACAGCATCACTTTTGGCTAATTACTTAGATGCTGAAGAGCTTCAAAACTACACCCATGTTAATGGTATTTATACTGCTAATCCAGATTTAGTGTCAGATGCAAAAAAAATAGAAGAGTTATCATTTGCTGAAGCTAATGAATTAGCCAATTTTGGAGCTACCATTTTGCATGCTAAAACTATTATTCCGTTACTAGAAAAAAATATTCC
>NZ_JALZVX010000146.1 GCF_023299985.1 Lacinutrix sp.
AGCTCTGCTCCTTCTATTTACGATAGTAAAGCTACCATTGTAAGAAAAGATGGTAAAAATGCTATACTTTACGTTTGGTACGATAACGAATATGGTTACAGCCATCAAGTTATTCGTTTAGCTAAGCATATAGCTAAAGTAAGACGTTTTACTTACTACTAATAAAATAAGGTTTTTCTATTTTGAAAAAACACTAATTAAATTAACTTCTATAAAAATAGAGGTCTTTAAATAAAATCTAAAAAAAGTCTCACATTTATGGTGAGACTTTTTTATGCATTTAAAAGCATTTAAATTTTAACAGCACGCAACGCAACCTTTTAGTAATTTTTGCATCTATAAATAAACATTGACTATGAAAAAACCAACTTACAAAGTCATTTATCTAATAATGATTTTAGTATTAAACTCCTGTATTTGGGGAAATTTAGATGACGACATTAATCCTCCAATAGACTTTCAACAGCAATATGAAGCTGTAACCATGTTAAGAACCGAATTTGAAAATTCGACAGCACTCTTACCTGCCGAACCTATTGTAGAAACTGGAAAGATTTATGTAAAGGATGGTTTCTTATTTATTAATCAGCCAAATAATGGGTTTCATATTTTCGATAATTCTAATCCTTCCGCTCCAGTAAATTTAGCTTTTTTAAAAGTGTTGGGTTCTTCAGATTTAAGTATTAAAAACGAAGTTATTTATATTAATAACGCTACAGATTTAATAGCTGTGAAACCTAATTTTGCAAATAATACTATTGAAATTACAAAACGTATTATCGACACCTTTCCAGAGTTAGCAGCACCAAATAATTGCTGTTATAACAATACTCCCGAAAATGAAGTAATTATTAATTGGACTTTAATAGAATAACAAAATGAAAAAATATAGCATAATTTTAGTTTTATTATTGGTTTTGGGTTGCGATTCAGATTCAAGTGATAGCGGCTCAATAGCATCAGATAGTTCTACAGGTCAAGGTGGCTCTCTTGCAAGATTTACAACCTTTAACGATTATCTATACACAGTAGATAATCAAGATTTAAACGTATTTAGTATTACAAATAATGAACAGCCTGTTCAAGTAAACGAAGTGCCTATTGGTTTTAATATTGAAACGCTTTTTAATTATAAAGATTTTCTTTTTATAGGCTCTCAAAACGGAATGTTTATTTATAGTGTAGAAAGTCCTGAAACACCAGAGTTTCTCTCTGAAGCACAACATTTTACTGCTTGCGATCCTGTGGTTGCAAACTTTACTCATGCTTTTGTTACTTTACACTCTGATATTGGTTGTGGTAATACTTTAAACGAACTTCAAATTTATAATGTTGAAGATTTACAGAATCCGTTATTAATTTCAACTAGAAACCTAACACGACCAATTGGTTTAGGTTTGTATAACGATTACCTTATAGTTTGCGATGACGAAGTTAAAATATTTGATATCTCAAATCCCGAAAACGCACAACTGGTTCATAATATTAATCGCGATGCCTTTGATGTTATTATACAAAATAATTTATTAATTTTAGTAGGCGATTCAGGCATATACCAATATAACTTAGACGAGACTAATATTCAAAATACTACAGAGTTAAGTACTATTAACATCTAAACGTTGCCTTTTAAACGTATATATAAAAGCTTCACAAATTGTGAGGCTTTTATAGTATAACAGAATGAGTTGATATAATCTTTTTAATTAACTAAAAAGTGTAAGCGAGTTCTACCTAACTAAACAATATTCTTTACTTTTGCACTAGAAAATAATCAACATTAAACAAATGAATCTAACCAAAGCTATTTTAATTTTATTATTAGCCTTTTTTACTATACAAATTCAAGCACAAACCAAAACTAGTGATACAGAAGATAAATTATCTTTAGATAGTGGTTCCATAGAAAGTCAATTTGAATATTTAACAAAAAAATCTAATGGCTGGACAGACGAGAGAGGACAACGTTACGAAGTTGTAAGAGTTCAATGGATAGAAAAGATAAAGCGCAATACTTTAGACTCTTTAAAAGCTGTACACAAAACACTAAACGACACTAAAGTTGTTGTTACAAAGCAAGATAATGAGATTTCTAAATTAAAAACGAGTTTAAATGCTACACAAGGTACTTTAGATCAAACAAATACCGAAAAAGACAGTATGTCTTTATTTGGAATACAGATGAGTAAAGGTGGTTACAATGGACTAATGTGGTCTATTATTGCTGGATTATTAGCTTTGGCTTTATTTTTTATCTATAAATTTAAAAGTAGTAATGCGATTACTAAAGAAGCAAAAAATGCTTTAGCTGAAACAGAAGGTGAATTTGAAAATCACAGACGTGTCGCTCTAGAACGCGAACAAAAAGTACGTAGACAGTTACAAGACGAAATTAATAAACAAAAGAATTCTAATTAATAAAGTCTAAAGACTATCTATTAATTTAAGCCCAATGGTTATTGCCTATTTTCGTAGTAGCGTTCAATAATTTTAGCATAACTCTTAATTGTTTTTTTACACCAGTCAAGACGTTTTTCTAGTTTTTCATTTTCAGTTAATTGCCAATCAATATCTATTTTCTTCAACTTTGTAGTAACGTGTTGTAAAGTAATTGCTGCAGATACAGATATATTTAAACTCTCTGTAAAGCCAACCATTGGTATTTTTAAAAAAACATCTGCTTCTTTTAAAACCTCATCCGAAAGCCCTTCGGTTTCTCTTCCAAAGAAAAAACACGATTTTTTAGTAACATCAAAATCATATAACTCGCAATCGTCTGTATGTGGTGTAGTTGCCACTATTTGGTAACCTTTGCTTTTTAAATCTTTAATACACGCTTTTACAGATTGGTACCTATTTAAATCTACCCACTTTTGGGCTCCCATTGCAATCTCTCTATCAATACGCTTGGTATTGGTTTCTTCAACAATATTTACTTCTTGAATGCCAAACACATCGCAACTGCGAATAACAGCACTAGTGTTATGCAGTTGGTAAACATCTTCTGTTGCTACTGTAAAGAATTTTGTACGCTCTTTTAATACCTTCTTAAAACGTTGTAATCTGTTTTCTGTAAGATAGGTTTCAAGATGCTCTATTAGTTTAATATCAATCATGCTGTAAAAATAAAAAAACCTGATACAATAGCATCAGGTTTTAAAAAATCTATATTTTATTGTTTAGTTACTTCCTATATTTCCTTGTGCAATTAAAAGCGAAAGGTTGTTTTCAAAATGCACATTCACATAACCGTTAACGGTTAAAACGTCATCGTATAAAAAAGATGTATTGTCGTCTAGTGTTTCAACATTTGTTTGGCTAGAACCTGTTGTTCCATTTACCATATTAAAAGTAAAAATAATTGGTCCTCCTATTGCAGCATCGTTAGCATGAATATGAGCAGGAAGCATTCCACTAGATGGTGTTCCTTCTAAATCTATAACAGCTAAAGCCTCACCATTTAAGCGTTTTTTAAAAGTAATTGATCCAGAAGCATTTATTAAATCACGCTCTTCTAAAGTATAGGTTACTTGCGAGTTTGTTAATTCGTTTTGTCCAATATCTGCAACAGCATGAGCTTCACTATTATCTATATCAGCATCGTTAGATCTTACTTGAATGTGGCCATCAAAAGCTAGTAATTCTTCATAACTAATTGATGTTTCATCATCCAATGCTGTAAATACGGTTGTACTCGTTCCAGTTGTTCCATCTCCAAATAGAGGATCTAGTGTTAATGCAACTACGCCTCCATCGTTAGCAGCATTGTCTATAAATAAAAATGCAGAACGTAAATCGTTATCAATAACTCCTTCAACAATTAATTCTATACTTAATGTGAAATTTGAGTTTTTAATAAGGCGTACTGTACCAGAAATATCAGAATTATTTACAGTTGAAAGCACGTAAGTTTTAGATTCTAAATCTGTTACGCGATCTGTTTCTGCATCGTCTGATCTACAACTACTTAATAGTATTAATGGCAATACCAATAATACTTTTAAAAATGTTTTCATAAAATTTAGGTTTTAAAATTAATTGAAATAGCGACTACAAAATTACAGATTAAAGCTAAGTCTGCCAACCATAAAAGAAATAATACTAACTTTATGACATTAAATTTTTATTAAATGAAACATATTGTTGTACTTACAGGAGCTGGAATGAGTGCCGAAAGCGGACTAAAAACCTTTCGTGATGCTAACGGTCTTTGGGAAGGACATAACGTTATGGAAGTGGCTTCACCCGAAGGTTTTAAAGCAAATCCTGAATTGGTTTTTAACTTTTATAACCAACGTAGAGCACAACTGTTAACAGTAAAACCTAATGTTGCCCATTATGATTTAGCAACTTTAGAAAACAATTATAAAGTAACTATTATTACACAAAACGTAGATGATTTGCACGAACGTGCAGGAAGTAATAATGTAATACATTTACATGGCGAGCTATTAAAAGTGCGCTCTATAAAAAATGAAGCACTAGTAAAACCCTGGACTACCAAATTAAATCTTGGTGATTTAGACGAAAACGGTCACCAATTAAGGCCACATATTGTTTGGTTTGGTGAAGCTGTACCAATGATAGATAAAGCGGTAGAAATTTGCAATACTGCAGATATTTTGCTTATTATTGGCACGTCTATGCAAGTGTATCCAGCTGCTAGTTTAATGCATTATGTGCCAGAAAATACAGTAACATACTTTATAGACCCTAATCCATCTATTGCAGATTCTAAAAAGGTAACCGTTATTAAAGAAACCGCAACAAAAGGTGTTAAGAAATTTATTAACCTATTTGAAAATGAAATATAGCTTACTCGTATTTTTTTCTTGCTTGACTATCTGTAGTTATAGCCAGGACGAAACACAAAACGATTCTACCTACATTACCTCTTTTAAGCATAAAATAATGCTAAAGGCTAATATAAATACACAAACCGAATCGTATTCCATTCAAAATAATGACACAGAAAATTTTAATTTAACTGCAAATAATAATTTTAAATTTACAGCATCTGCTAATTACGAATTTCTTGGATTGAGTATTGGTTTCTCTCCTAAAGCTAGAAATCTGCCGTATAAAACAGCTTTTCAAGATATTACATTACGTCTGTTTTTAAAACAATGGATTCAAAGTTTTCAATACAGACGCGTTCGTGGATTTTTTAGAGATGGTGAAATATTAGAAGCTACACAAAGTGAGTTTCCAGATTTTAAAACTATTAGTTGGAATGGTGCAACATCTTATGTTATGAATCCTAATTTCTCTCTTAAACACGTTTTATTTAATACAGAGTGGCAGCGTAAAAGCGTTGGTAGTTTTATTCCAACGTTACGCTATGGCTATCAACGTATTTCAGATCGTATTGAAGGTGATAAAGAAGCACAAAATATCTATAGCATTTCTATAGCATCAGATTATTACTATACTTGGGTTATAGAAAATAATTGGTTTGTTACACCAACGGTTTCTCCTGCTATTGGTTTACGTTATACAGTTTATAGTTTAGCAGAAATAAGCGAACAAAACACCTTATTTACAACAGCTTTAAACTTAGGTTTATACTTTGGATACACTTCACCAGAGTTTGTTGCAGGTGCTGTTTTTAACTTCGACTCTAATGCTACAAATTCAAAAAACAGAACAAATATTATAAGCGATAGAAGCTATGCTAAACTTTATTTTGGTTATCGGTTTAATGCATCTTCTGGTTTAAAAAAGAGAGTAAAATGGTTAAAAAATAAAATTAAAAACTAGCATGAGGTTATTTATTATTTTAATAACATTTTTAAGCCTTAAAACTATAGCAGCACAAGATCTTAAAAAGCAGCAATGGAAACACAGGCTATTATTAGTGCTCTCTTTAGATGAAGACAATAAAGATTACAAAACGCAATTAAATTACTTAGAAAATAGCGTTGAAGACATAGAAGAAAGACAATTGGTTATTTATAAAATATTGCCAAATAAACACCAATCTACTTTAAACAAAAATGAAGACAATTGGACAGAAGGCAACCAATTGTATCAAAAACACATGAACTCTAAAAGTACATTTAAAGTCGTTTTAATTGGCTTAGATGGTAGCATTAAAAAAACTAGAAAAACACCTATAAATACTGAAGTGTTATTTAATATTATAGATGCTATGCCAATGCGACAATCTGAGATTAGAAAAAAATAACGCTATAAATCCATTTCTTTTATACTATTGATTCTGTTTCGCTCCAAGAATGCATCAATAGTTTCAAAATGCTCGATAACACGTTTGTTTTTAAACTCAAATACTTTTTGAGACAAGCCTTGTAAGAAATCACGATCGTGTGATACTAAAATTAATGTACCATCAAAACTTTGTAGTGCTTCTTTTAAAACATCTTTAGATTTTAAATCTAGGTGGTTTGTTGGTTCATCGAGAATAAGCAAGTTTACAGGCTCAAGTAATAATTTAACCATTGCCAATCTGGTTTTTTCTCCACCAGACAATACACTTACTTTTTTCTCTATGTCGTCTCCTTTAAACATAAAACGACCTAAAATATTTTTTATTTGGGTTCTTACGTCTCCTTTTGCAACTGTATCTACTGTTTGAAAAACAGTAAGTTCTGTATCCAACAAAGCGGCTTGATTTTGTGCAAAATAGCCCACTTTAACATTATGACCCAAACTACACTTTCCTTCTACTACTATTTCACCAAGAATAGATTTTATCATAGTAGATTTTCCTTCTCCATTTCTACCTACAAAACTCACCTTTTCGCCTCTAGCAATAGAAAAGCTTGCGTTTTTAAATACTGAAAGCTCTCCATAACTTTTAGATAAATCTTCAACCAAAACAGGATAATCTCCAGAGCGTTGAGCAGATGGAAACTTTAATCTTAAAGCTGCATTATCCACTTCGTCTATCTCAATAATTTCTAATTTCTCTAGCATACGCTCACGAGAAGATACTTGGTTTGTTTTAGAGTATGTGCCTTTAAAACGTTCTATAAAAGCCATATTATCTGCAATATACTTTTGTTGCTCTTGGTATGCTTTTACTTGGTGTGTTCTTCGCTCTTCGCGTAATTGTAAGTAATGCGAATAGTTAGCCTTATAATCGTAAATACGACCCATAGTAACCTCTATAGTACGATTGGTAATATTATCTATAAAGGCACGATCGTGAGAAATAACCATTACTGCATTGGCTTTATTTACTAAAAAATCTTCTAACCAGATTACAGATTCTATATCAATGTGGTTTGTAGGCTCATCCAGCAAAATTAAATCTGGTTTTTGAAGCAGTATTTTGGCTAACTCAATTCTCATGCGCCAACCACCAGAAAACTCTTTGGTTAATCTGGTAAAATCTTCTTGTTTAAAACCTAAACCTTTTAGTGCTTTTTCAACCTCAGCATCATAATTTACGTCTTCTAATGCATAAAATTGTTCGCCTAACTCGCTTACTTTTTCTATAATAGACATGTACGCGTCACTCTCGTAATCTGTTCTTGTTTCTAGTGCTTTGTTAAGAGCATCCATTTCATTCTTCATTTTAAAAATATGAGCGAATGCTTTAGAAGCTTCTTCAAAAACAGTATTATTATCTTGGGTTAGTAAATGCTGTGGTAAATAAGCGATTACAGTTTCTTTAGGATAACTTATTTTTCCTCTGGTAGGATTTTGAGCACCTGCAACAATTTTCATCATGGTAGATTTTCCTGCACCATTTTTTCCCATAAGTGCAATCTTATCGTTTGGATTAATAACAAAGTTTACATCGCTAAATAAGGTTGTACCACTAAATTCTACTGCTAAATTATCTACTGTAATCATGTTTGTTTCTTTAAGAATGCGAAAGTAAAAAAAAGACTAATATATTTTTATGAAAACTTGACTTTATAAAAAAAATACACGAACTTCGAATTTAAACTAACTGCTGATATAAAACATTAAAACGATTTCATATCAGCGAACACGTTGTGCGTAATGCGAAAATCGTACAAAGCATCAACATTTGAAATAAAAATGTTAACAACCAAATCGCAATAATAATTAATAAAAATAATTAAATATTTACACTTTATAACGGTATGTTTTTATTTGGCATCAAACCAAAAATCAACAATTATCTTTTCTGCTGTTGAACTTGGTTGTTGTCTATTTTGACCTCTCTTTCCGCCACGTCCACTTCCATTTCCTCTACGTCCGCCACCACTTCGCATCCCTTGGTTTTGACCTTGACCTCTTTCTTTGTTTATATTTCCTTCCATTTTATTTGAAACAACACCAATGGATAGTTTGGAAAAATCACTATTTTCTTTGAAGAATATTTTTGTTTTTGGAATTTTAATTGAAAATTCAAATAATTGACTCGAAGCTGTATAGTGGTTTTCAATCGCAATATCTAAAGTATTTAAGTCCTTATTAAACTCTTGCTTTTCTTCAAATGAACTATACTCAGCTTCTACAGGTAGTTTTTCAATCATACTATTTAAGTCAATAGTGTTTGAGTCATTATTTCCTCGGGAACCTTGTCGAGATTGTCTTGGTTCGGTACTATAGGGATATTTTACATACACATCCTTTTTTTTCTTTCCTTTAATATCGAAATAAATAGTAAGTCCATTTCTAATAATTGACGTTGCAGTCTTCTTATCTGTAGTGCTTATATTTAGGTGGATATAATTGCCTGCTTGTGAAACTTTATAAAGAATATTTTTATTGCTTATTTGCGTAGTATCCGCTGAAAAACTTCTTTTATTTGATGCAAAACAATTTAGACTTGAAAGTGTTAAGAGTGCGAGTATTAGATATTTCATTTATTGTAGGTTTTAGAATTGTATTATAAATTTTTAGTAGTATGATATATAGACTATCAAAATTGATAAAGGTTTAATCATTTATAAAAAAGCCTCATTCTAAAATCCGATAAATGAAGAATGAACGTGAAAAACACTATGCACAACAACGTACATAAAACATAGATATTATAGACTTTCCGAAAGGTTTTTGTATATTTACAAAGTACGCCAAATTTTTAATTTGATTATATTTAGAAAAGAAAATTAAACATAAAAATTAAAAATTTGCCTCGTGCTAAATCCGAAAAGTTAGCGTTTATTTATACGCTACGTTTCATACACAAGACCGTTAGTTTAAATTCTGACCCGTCCTGAAATAAGGCTACATAATTTTAAACATTATGTATAGAAATGACAAAGTAATTAGACGTTACAGTGAACCTTTTAAATTAAAAATTT
>NZ_JALZVX010000147.1 GCF_023299985.1 Lacinutrix sp.
TAAGTTTTAATAATTATACTCTAGAGGTAGTAGCTCTAGTTGTACTTTGGTTAAACATTGGTTGTTGTGTTGTAGTAGTTGTGACCAACGAAAAACTGTTTTTCCTGAACTTTTACATTGAGCTTGTCGAAATGCGTTTCAGGATCTAGCTTCTTCAATTTTGGAGTTTAGACTCTTCCAAAGCGAGTTTATTTGTAATAAAAAACCACGCTGTTAGGCGTGGTCTATAATATTAAGATTATTTTCTTAATCCTAATTCTTTTACTATTGCACGATATCTTAAGACATCTTTCTTAGTTAAGTAATCTAGTAAGCTTCTTCTTTTACCTACTAGCATTACTAACGAACGTTCTGTGTTATAATCTTTACGATTGTTTTTTAAGTGAGCTGTTAAGTGCTCAATTCTTTGTGTAAATATTGCAATCTGTCCTTCTGCAGAACCAGTGTCTTTTGCATTTTTACCGTGTTTTTTAAAAAGTTTCTCTTTTTCTTCTTTTGATAAATACATTCTAATATTGTTGTAAATGATTGTTATGTACACGAAAGCCTATCTTTCGAGCGGCAAATATAGTTATTTTTATTGAATTGCAAATAGCTTATGTATAAAATAAAAACAGCTTAAAATAGTATTATTTTTAAGCTGTTTAATGGGTTGTTATTTAATGATGAATGCTATGCTCTTAATGGCTGATTCGTTATTAAATCTATATATAAATTTACTTTATTTTTTAATTCTTTACGAAGTGTAATAAAATCTAGAAAACCATGATCTAATAAAAACTCCGATGTTTGGAAGCCTTCTGGTAATTCTTTTCCTGTTGTGTCTCTAACAACACGAGGTCCAGCAAAAGCAATTAAAGCACCAGGTTCTGCAATATTAATATCGCCTAGCATAGCAAAAGAAGCAGTTGTTCCTCCAGTTGTTGGGTCTGTACAAAGTGATATGTAAGGTAATTTTGCATCTGCAAGTTGTGCTAATTTAGAAGATGTTTTTACTAATTGCATTAAAGATAATGCAGCTTCCATCATTCTTGCACCTCCAGATTTTGAAATAATCATGAAAGGTAATTTGTTTTTTAAAGCATAATCTGCTGCTCGAGCAATTTTTTCTCCTACTACAGAACCCATAGAACCGCCAATAAAAGCAAAATCCATTGCAGCAATAACAAGGTCTTTACCTTTAGATTTTCCTACTGCACAACGTACAGCATCTTTTAAATTAGTTTTTTCTTGAGCTGCTTTTAAACGGTCTGTGTATTTTTTGGTATCTTCAAATTTAAGAGGATCTTTAGATGTTAAGTCTTTATCTAATTCTTTAAATTTATTGTCATCAAATAATATTTCGAAGTATTCTTTACTTCCTATTCTTACGTGATAACCATCTTCTGGACTTACGTAGAAATTTTTTGCTAATTCTTCAGAATCTATAACTTTACCAGTAGGAGACTTATACCACAATCCTTTTGGGATGTCTTTTTTGTCTTCAGTAGAAGTTTGTATTCCTTTGTCTTTTCTTTTAAACCAAGCCATATTGATTTACTTTTTTTTAGTTTATAATTCTAGCATAAGCTAGAATAGTTGCTGTTAGTTAGTTTTATGTTTTACAAAACACAAGACAACAAAATTACTATTTTTATCGATACAACTCAACATTTGGTATAGCTATATCGTTTTGGTTTGTTTTTTTAAATAAAAAAGTCCCATTTTAACTGTGTTAGAATGGGACTTAAAAGTGAAATTTTATGTGTTATAAAGTATTTACATTATTTAAATCTTGGAATGCTTTTTTAAGACGTTCCACAAATGTAATTTCTCCTTCTCTTAACCATTTTCTTGGATCGTAATGTTTTTTGTTTGGAGATTCTGGACCATCTGGAGAACCTATTTGAGATTTTAAATACTCAGTTTTTGCTCCTATATAATCACGAACACCAGTCATGAATGCGTATTGCATATCTGTATCAATATTCATTTTAATAACACCATAACCAATGGCTTCTTGTATTTCTGCTTCTGTAGAACCAGAACCACCATGAAATACAAAATCGATATGGTTATGGGCAACACCAAATTTCTTAGAAATATACTCTTGAGAATTTTTTAAAATTTTTGGTGTTAATTTTACATTTCCTGGCTTGTAAACGCCATGTACGTTTCCAAAGGCTGCTGCTATTGTAAACTGGTCGCTTACTTTGCTTAACTCTTCGAAAGCGTAAGCAACTTCTTCTGGCTGAGTATATAATTTAGATTCGTCAACATCACTATTATCTACACCATCTTCTTCACCACCTGTAATACCTAATTCTATTTCTAAAGTCATTCCCATTTTGCTCATGCGCTCAAGGTATGTTTTACAAATTTCTATGTTTTCTTCTAAAGGCTCTTCACTTAAATCAATCATGTGAGAACTGTAAAGCGACTTTCCAGTTTCAGCAAAATGTTTTTCACTTGCATCTAATAAACCATCAATCCAAGGTAGTAATTTTTTTGCTGCGTGATCTGTATGTAGTATAACTGGAACACCATAAGCTTCTGCCATTAAATGCACATGTTTTGCTCCTGCTATACAGCCTAAAATTGCTGCTTGTTGGTTTTCGTTGCTTAAACTTTTTCCTGCATTAAAAACGCCTCCTCCATTTGAGAATTGAATAATTACAGGAGCGTTTAAAGCAGCAGCTGCTTCTAAAACACCATTTACAGAATTATTGCCAACAACGTTAACTGCTGGTAAGGCAAAGCCTTTTTCTTTTGCTAGTTTAAAAATAGCTTGAACTTCCTTTCCTGTAGCTACTCCTGGTTTAATATTATGTGACATTTGTCTATTGTTTTAGTTGAAAAAATTGAACATCAAAAGTAATCAAATTTTAAATAGTTGTTGTAAAAAACAA
>NZ_JALZVX010000148.1 GCF_023299985.1 Lacinutrix sp.
AGTACTTTAGGCTCTTATTTTGGTCTCTTATTTTTAGTTGCAGCTTACACAGCAATAGGTATCTTCTCCTCTACTTTAAGCGATAATCAAATTGTTGCTTTTATAATTGCTGTTTTTATTTGCTTTTTCTTTTATGTTGGTTTTGAAGGTTTAGTGGATTTTATTGGACCTTGGATCGATCAGTTTGGTATGAGTGCTCATTACAAAAGTATGAGTCGTGGTGTTTTAGATACGCGAGATATTCTTTACTTTTTAAGTGTTACTGCTTTCTTTATATTTTTAACCGTAAAACGTATTAATGCTGAAGGTTCTCAACCTATAAAATGGTTACAACTTGCTATCTTACCTATTGGCTTAATAGTGTTAAATGTTATCAGCTCATCTTTTTATCAACGTTTCGACTTAACTTCAGATAGTCGTTATACACTTAACCAAGCGTCTTTAAATGTTATAAAAGACGTTGATTCTCCAATTGTAATAGATGTGTTTTTAGAAGGTGACGGTTTTCCTTCAGAATTTAGAAGATTGCAAACCGAAACCAGACAATTATTGGAAGAGTTTTCGGCTTACAATAGTAATATAAAATTTAAATTTATAAATCCTATTGAAGACGAAGCTACACGAGAGCGAAGTATTACACAACTTACAGATCGTGGATTAAGACCAATGCAAGTAAGCGTTCAAGACAATGGTAAGCAATCGCAACTGGTGGTTATTCCATGGGCTTTGGCAAGTTATAATAACCAAACAATAGATATTCCTTTAGTAAAGTATAAAGTGAATGCTAACCAACAGGAATTGGTAAGCAACTCTGTACAACATTTAGAATATGCGTTTGCAGATGGATTAAGTAAACTAGTAAACCCAAAACGTAGAAAAATAGCAATATTAAGAGGTAATAATGAATTGCCTGATCTTAAGATTGCAGACTTTTTAACAACACTAAAACAGTATTATTACATTGCGCCTTTTACCTTGGATAGTGTGGTTACTAATCCACAAAAAACTGCTAAATCTCTAAATTCTTATGATTTAATTATTGCTGCAAAGCCAACAGAAGCATTCTCTGAAGAAGAAAAATATGTACTAGACCAATACACCATGAATGGTGGAAAAAGTTTGTGGTTAATTGATAGAATTAACATGGAAAAGGACAGTTTATTTAATCCTGAAGGCAAAAACGTTGCTGTCTCTAGAGATTTAAATTTAACCAACTTCTTTTTTAAATATGGAGCACGTATTAATCCTGTATTAACAAGTGTTAAAAGTCAAAATATTGGTAGAATTACTTTAGAAACTGGACAGGATGAAAGTTTAAAATTACAGCACTTTAGATGGCCTTATTCACCTTTAGCTCTAAGCGATGTTAACCACCCAATAACAAATAACATCAACTTTGTTAAGTTTGACTTTGCTAACCAAATAGACACGCTTAAAAACGATATAAAGAAGACTATTCTACTTAAAAGTGATAAGCCAAGTCGTTTAGAAGGTACACCTAAAGAAATTAGTTTAGGTTTTGCTTTACAAGAACCGCCTTCAGAATTATTTACTAAAGACAGGCAAAACCTTGCTGTACTGTTGGAAGGTGAATTTACTTCGGTTTACAACAATCGTGTGAAACCTCTTAAACTTGGTACTGATAAAACTAAAAGTTCTGAAACAAAAATAATTATCATCGCAGATGGTGATGTTATTAAAAACGATATAGATAAAGGCAGACCAACCACTCTTGGTTTCGATAAATGGACAAAAGAAACCTACGGAAACAAAGAATTCTTGCTCAATGCAGTTAACTATCTTTTAGATGATGACGGACTTATAAACATTAGAAGCAAAGCTGTAGAAGTTGCTTTTTTAGATCAAGCAAAAATTGCCAAAGAGAAAACGAAATGGCAAATTATAAATATCGTGCTTCCGCTATTGTTTCTAGGGCTTTTTGGTGTTGTTTTTAATTTCTTCCGAAGAAAAAAATACTCAAAAAAAGCATTATAAAATTTCCGCATTCGCGGAAACAGACTGTTAATAAGTTTGTTTCAGTTTTAGACTGTTAAACTCTATATTTGTAGTAATTAATTATTCAGAAATTAACGACCAAAATACATATGAAGTTTATAGTATCAAGTACTTATTTGCTTAAGCAATTACAAGTTTTGGGAGGTGTAATAAACAGCTCTAATACTTTACCAATTTTAGATAATTTTCTTTTCGATATTGATAATAACTCACTTACTGTTTCAGCTAGTGATTTAGAAACAACAATGTCTTCAACATTAAATATAGAAAGCGATAGCAAAGGAAGTGTTGCTATTCCTGCACGTTTATTATTAGATACTTTAAAAACATTTCCAGAACAACCGTTAACGTTTACAGTAGAAGAAAATAACACTGTAGAAATTAGCTCTAATCATGGTAAATACGCTTTAGCTTATGCAGATGGCGCAGAGTTTCCTAAAGCTGTAGCACTTGAAGATCCAAGTAAAACTACTATTGCTGGAAATATATTAGCAACTGCTATTAGTAAAACTATTTTTGCTGCTGGAAACGATGATTTAAGACCAGTAATGAGCGGTGTTTTCTTTCAGTTTTCTACAGATAATTTAACGTTTGTTGCTACAGATGCTCACAAGTTAGTAAAATATACACGTGAAGATGTTAGTGCTTCTCAAGTTGCAGAGTTTATTATGCCTAAAAAGCCTTTAACTTTATTAAAAGGAATTTTAGCTGCAAGTGATGACGATGTTACTATTGAGTACAACGATTCTAACGCAAAATTCACTTTTGAAAACACAATATTAGTTTGCCGTTTAATTGATGGTAAATATCCTAATTACGAAGCAGTAATCCCAAAGGAGAATCCGAATAAATTAAGTATCGATCGTTCTCAGTTTTTAAGTTCTGTAAAGCGTGTGAGTATATTTTCTAATAAAACTACACACCAAATTCGTTTAAAAATTGCTGGTGCAGAACTTAATATATCTGCAGAAGATATTGATTATTCTAATAAAGCTGAAGAGCGTTTAACTTGTGATTATCAAGGTGACGATATGCAAATTGGCTTTAACTCTCGTTTTTTAACAGAAATGTTAAACAATCTTACTTCTGGTGAAGTACAATTAGAAATGAGTATGCCTAACAGAGCTGGTATTTTAACTCCTGTTGATGGATTAGATGAAGGTGAGCATGTAACGATGTTAGTGATGCCTGTGATGTTGAATAGTTAAAAACAAAGGGTGCTAACGTTGGAAAACAGACGTTTTCTAGATATTACTAGCATAAATTTTAACACAACAATAATTATATAAAATAGAAACGCAACCCATAAAGGTTGCGTTTTTCTTTATCTAAAAATAAAATTCAACTAACTAACAAAATTAAAAGATAAAGTATTTGTTATCGAGATTTAGTTAATAAATCTATAGCTCAATGGATATGTTGGGTTTTCTCCGTTATTAGCTTTTATAGCGTTAATTATTGGAAACAATATCGAAACTACTCCTAATACTATAAATCCTAAAAGACCAAGTCCAAATAATAAAATTAATGGAATACAGATAATGAAGTTTACAATTAAACTTAATTGAAAATTAATAATTTTCTTTCCTTGTTCGTCTATTTGGTAATCCTCGTCCTTTTTAGTAAACCAAATTACTAAAGGAACTATAAGTCCACCAAAGCCTGTAATGGCTGTTAATAATTGACTTAAATGTGTGAATACTAATAATTGTCTGTCTGTGTGCATAATGTTGTGATTTTTTGATGATTGATACTAATAAGACGCAGACAAATTGAAAATGTTACATGTAGAAATGTAAATTATTTTCAAAATAATAAATAAAATAGATTTAATTCTTAATATTAATGCGGTAGTTTATCCTTTAAAACACCATACAGAAACGTTCCTAAAAGTGCTCCTAGTATTAATACTAAAATACTTGGTAATGCTGTACCAAGTAAAACATACATTGGTCCAGGACATGCACCTGCTAAAGCCCAACCTAAACCAAAAATAATACCACCAACTATGTAGCGTGTAAATCCTTTTTCTTTTGGAGTAATATTGATTTCTTTTCCACTAAAATCTTTAGCTTCTGTAGACTTTAAAAACTTTACTGCTATTATTCCTAAAGCAATAGCAGAGCCAATAATACCATACATGTGAAAGCTTTTAAACTGAAACATTTCGTAGATACGAAACCATGAAGCAACTTCAGATTTAATAAATAATATGCCTAAAAATAAGCCGATAACGAAAAATGATAGAAACTGTTTCATATGCTTAAAAAATTAAAGGAAATATTAAATGAATCATTACTAAACCACCAATAAAAAAACCAATAACTGCAATTAAAGACGGTAATTGTAGGTTGCTTAATCCAGAAATAGCATGACCAGATGTACAACCTCCAGCATAACGCGCTCCGAAACCAACAAAAAAACCACCAATTAATAGAATAGAAAAACCTTTAACAGTTAGCATACTTTCTAAACTAAACAACTCTGTTGGCAAAAAAGCAGTATTAGTACTGTTAATTCCTAATTCTTGAAGCTTAACCAAAACCTCTTGATTTATTTGTGGCGCAGTTGGCGATAAAAACTGTAAGGCTATAAATCCACCAAGTATAACTCCTGCAACTACATACAAGTTCCAAACATCTTTTTTCCAATCGAATTTAAAAAAATCGACCAACCATCCTGCTCCACCTATTGAACACATGGTTCTAAGGCTTGAAGACATGCCAAACTTTTTACCCATTTTAATAAGTAAAAACATGGTTAATGCAATTAAAGGTCCAGCCACATACCATGGCCAAGTGCTATAAATTAAATCCATATAATTTTAATTATTTCTTTAAAGTTGTTGGGCAAACAAAATCTGATACAGGAATACCAACATTTTTAATGGCTCCCATTCCTCCTGCTACATCTACTAAGTTATGAATCCCTCTGCTTTTTAAAATTGAGGCTGCAATTACAGAACGATAACCACCAGCACAATGCACGTAAAATGTATCGCTTTTAGGAAACTCTGCTAAATGCGAATTTAAATCACCTAAAGGTGTGAAATTTGCATTCTCAATATGTCCAGCAATAAACTCACTTTCTTTTCTTACATCGAAAACTGGAATTTTATCTTTTTCTAATCTTTCTTTAAACGCTTCAGCTGAAATAGATACTAAATCGTCTGTTTCTTTTTTTACTTCCTTCCATGCTTGTAATCCACCTTCTAAATATCCTAAAGTATTATCGAAACCAACACGAGACAATCTTGTAATTGCTTCCTCTTCGAAGCCTTTATCTACAACTAATAATAATGGTTGTTTTATATCTGCAATTAAAGCACCAACCCAAGGAGCAAAACCACCTTTTAAACCTATAAATATAGATCGTGGAATGTGTGATTTTATAAATTCTGATTGATGACGTACGTCTAAAATAAGTGCTTCTGTTTTATTAGCAGCAGCTTCAAAAGCGTCTGGAGATAATGCTTTTGTTCCTTTTTTTATAATTTTATCGATATCCTCGTAGCCTCCTTCCTTATTTAGTTGCACATTTAAAGGAAAATATTTTGGTGGTGGTAATAAACCATCGGTTAGTTCTTTAACAAATTCGGCTTTAGTCATGTCTGCACGTAAAGCGTAATTCATTTGTTTTTGGTTACCTAAAGTATCTACGGTTTCCTTCATCATGTTTTTTCCACATGCTGAACCTGCTCCATGACCTGGATAAACTGTAACATCGTCTGCTAGAGGCATAATTTTACTACGAAGACTATCAAAAGACAGACCTGCCAAATCTTCCATCGTCATATCTGCTGCTTTTTGCGCTAAATCTGGTCTTCCAACATCACCTAAAAACAAAGTATCACCACTAAAAATAGCATGGTCTTTACCGTTTTCATCTTTTAACAAGTACGTTGTACTTTCCATGGTGTGACCAGGAGTGTGTAATGCTTTAATAGTTAATTTTCCTAGCTTAAATTCCTGACCATCTTTAGCAATTATAGCAGCAAAAGATGGGTTTGCTGTTGGTCCATAAATTATTGGAGCACCTGTTTGTTTGGATAAAGTTACATGACCTGAAACAAAATCTGCATGGAAATGTGTTTCAAAAATATATTTAATTTTAGCATTATTGTCTTCCGCTTTAACAATATAATTTTTCACCTCTCGTAAAGGATCTATTATAGCTACTTCACCTTCACTTTCTATGTAATAAGCACCTTGTGCTAGGCAACCTGTATATATTTGTTCAATAATCATTTTATTTTTTTTTGTTTTACAAATTTACTAATGTTTTTAATTATTACTTATAACCTTTATTATATTAAAATAGTAACTCTTTGGATAATATATAGAATGACATTAATAAAACAAACCATCCAAAGCTCTTTTTTAGTTTTTTACTAGGTATAAATTTAGAATAATAACCACCAACTAGAATACCGAAAATTGTTAAAGATGAAAATGATAATAAAAAGTACCAATCTATTTCTAGTAATTGAACATCACCTAAAAAACCAATTAAAGAATTTATTGTAATAATTAATAAAGACGTTGCAACAGCTTTTTTCATGTTTAAACCAGACCAAAGCACTAATGCTGGGACATATAAAAATCCTCCTCCAGCTCCAATTAATCCAGTAATAATACCAATTACAATACCTTGAAAAAAGGTTTTGTAATATGGTAGTTTACTTTTAGTTGTATTATTTTTTTGCTTAGATTTAATCATTGAGAAAGAAGCGAAAAACATAACTATTGCAAAAAATAACATGATTGACATGTCTTTAGTTATAGAAAAGTCTCGATAATTAAATACAATTTCTGGAATAACAGGTACTAAAAAGCGTCTTGTAAAATAAACCGCTAAAAGAGAAGGAAATATAAATATTAAACCTGTTTTAAAATCTACTAGACCTTTTCTATGCTTCTGTATAACTCCTACAAAAGAAGACGAGCCTACTACAAATAAAGAATATGCAGTTGCAATTATTGGATTAAAACTTAAAAAATAAACCAATAATGGCACTGTTAATATAGAACCTCCTCCACCTATTAAGCCTAAAATTGCTCCTATTACGAAAGCGCATAAATATGTAACTACTTGGTTAAAGTCCATTGTTTAATTATCTAAGTATTTTTAATTCTTAAATATGTATTTGTAAGTTATGGATTAAAAATTTTAAGTTTATTATTTAAAGTAAAAGTTTTTAATAAATAGCCATATTATTTAATGTTTACTTTTAACATTGAAAATATAACCTAAACAAATTTAGTGTTTTTGAAATTTAAAAAATGTATCTAATGTTACACAATCTTATATTACAAGTTTACCATATTATATTTTGTTTTCGATTTTTATAACAAATATTCATGACAAAATATTGTTTGAGTCTACAATTAATAAAGGCACTACATTCTTATTTAAAATACCTGCTTAACAACCATTTTATTTAGATTGCTGAAAACAAATTGACAACATTTTATATAATTCTGGATGTTTTTGTTTAAATAATTTAGGTCTTTCAAAAAAATATTCTGAGGCTACAGCAAAAAATTCTGTTTTACTTGTTCCTCCATATTTTCTAATATCTGAGGTGTCGTTATTAATAGCTTCCATTTCTTTATGCATAAGAGATAACCAAGGTTCAATAAACTCTTTACCAAGAAAAAGCTCTGGAATGCCATCTATTTTACCATCCATTTTATCTAACAAGTGAACAAATTCGTGTACAGGTGTGTTATGCTTATCTGTTTTATTTTTAAAAGCTAATCTTATTGCTTTTTTAGAGAGTACCATTTGTTTATTAAAACGTCCTGTACCAACCATTCCAAGTATTCTTTTGTTTTTATCTGCTTTAGAGAATTGCAAATCTTCATTAAAACTGTCTGGATATACTATAATACCAGATAAGTTATTATAGCTCCAATTTGAGAAACCAAACACAGGAATAATTCCGCTAGAAGCAATTAGTATTTTGTCTAATTCTTCAATCTCTGTATTAACGCCATCAATATGAATTTCACTTAAAAAAAGCATCATCCTTTTTCTAAATATAGTTTGATCGTTTTTAGATAGATTTTTATAAAAAAGTACGTGTTCTTTTAATAAGCTGTGCCAATGCTTTGGAACCGCTTTAACATTTTTAGCTTTTACTATATAAAAAGCATAGATTACAAAAATTACAAATACTATAAAAATAAGAGTATAAATCATGACATTAAATTGTACTTGCAAAATATTCTAATTTTTAGAGAGAAAAAAATATATACTATAACTTATCTTCGCACAAAAAACAAAATGTTAAAAGCAGTATTATTTGATATGGATGGCGTAATTGTAGACACAGAACCTCTACATAAAAAAGCCTATTTTTTAATGTTTAACGCTTTTAAAATTGATGTATCCTTGGAGTTATACGAGTCGTTTACAGGACAGTCTACAATTAATATTTGTAAAAAATTATGTGATATATTTAAGCTTGATAACGCACCAGAAGATTTAGTAAAGAGCAAACGCAAGTACTTTTTAGGTCTTTTTGAAAACGATCCAAGTTTACAGCTTATAGATGGTGTTTTAGAGCTAATAAAAAATTATTACAGCAACGGTATAACATTAGTTCTTGCGTCTTCTGCTTCTATGTTTACTATAGATAATGTGTTTAAACGTTTTAATTTAAATCAATATTTTAAAGCAAAAATTAGTGGTGCAGATTTAAAGGCTTCAAAACCACATCCAGAAATTTTTGAAAAGGCTGCTGAATTAGCTGGTTTTGCAAGAAATGAATGTATTGTTATTGAAGATTCTACCAATGGTATAAAAGCAGCAAAGGCAGCAGGTGTTTATTGTGTAGGTTACAACAGTTTACACTCTAAAAATCAAGATTATAGCTTAGCAGATATAGTTATTGATGATTTTTCTAAAATATTTTATAATAAAATATCTAGTGCGTTTTAAACCAACTATTAAATTTTTATTTTAATAGTTGTTGTGTAGCTCTTTTAATTTGGCACTATCTCATAAACTGTGTAAGTTTCAAAAAACTCAGGATTGAATTCAATCCTGAGTTTTTTTATTTTATTAACTTTAAATTTTACACACTT
>NZ_JALZVX010000149.1 GCF_023299985.1 Lacinutrix sp.
TTTTTTGTTTATGTTATAATGTTATGAAAAAGTATTTATTATTGATTTTATCTTTTGCTTGTTTTACCACGTTAGCGCAAACTAAAGTTAGTGGTCATGTTTACGATGACACTAATTTACCTGTACCTTATGCTAATGTTTATTTTGAAGGTACAAGTGTTGGTACTATTACAGATGAAAATGGAACGTATTATTTAGAAGATGATGAAACTCACGAAACTATAGTATTTTCTTTTATTGGTTTTGAAACCCAAAAAGTGAAGCTTACCCAAAAAGTAAACTATAAGTTTGATGTTATCTTATTGGAAGGTGCTGCAGCACTTAAAGAAGTAGTGCTTGTGTCTGGAAAACAATCTAAGAAAAACAATCCTGCAATAGATATTTTACGTAAAATTTGGGCTAATAAACGAAGTAATGGTTTAAAGCAATACAAGCAATACCAATATGACAAATATGAAAAAGTAGAGTTCGATTTAAATACCATAGATAGTGCTACCATAAAAAGTAAACTATTTAAAGGTATGGAGTTTGTTTTTGAGCAAATAGACACCTCTAAAGTTACTGGTAAAACGTACTTGCCAATGTTTATAAATGAATCTTCGGCACAAGTTTATGGAGACAATGTTATAAAAGAAAAGCGTGAAATTTTAAAAGGAAACAAGAATTCTGGTTTTAGTAATAACCAAGTTATCATTGATTTTATTGACGATTTATATAGCGATTATGATATTTATGATAATTATCTAAAGTTTTTCGATAAAAGTTTCACTAGTCCAATTTCTAGAACAGGAATTCAGACTTATAATTATGTTTTAGCAGACAGTGCTTATATAGATAATAAATGGTGTTACAATATTATTTATTATCCAAGACGTAAAAATGAATTAACTTTTAAAGGTGATTTTTGGGTTGCAGATACCACTTTTGCTATTAAGGATATTAATATGCAAGCCTCTAAAAGTGCTAATATAAACTGGGTAAAAGAAATTTATATTGAACAAGAATTCGATGTTTTAAACGATTCTACTTTTCTAATAAAAAGAGATTATTTTATGTCGGATTTTGCTTTTAATAAAAAAGAAAAATCCCAAGGTATATATGGTAAGCGTACTACTTTGTATGATAATTATAAATTTGACGAAAAGAAAGAGTCTAAATTCTATAAAGAGAAAACATATAGTTTTGATGAGGATTTATACAATCAAGACGAAGAATTTTGGGATAAAAACAGAATGGAATCTTTAAGTAAAGATGAAAAAGGTGTGTACGTTATGCTAGATTCTTTAAAGAAAACCAAGAAGTTTAAACGGCTTTATAATTTAGGAAGTATTTTAGCTTCTGGCTATATAGAGTTTGACGAATTGAATCTAGATTACGGTCCTATTTTTTCAACTTTTGGATACAATGAAGTAGAAGGTACTAGATTACGTGCAGGAGGAAGAACGTATTTTGGACAGAACGATTTATGGCGTTTAGAAGGTTTTCTTGCTTACGGTTTTAGAGACAATAAATTTAAATATGGTATTTCTGGTAAGTGGCTGCTTGATAAAAAGAGCCGACTTATTATTTCTGGAGGAAATAGACGAGATGTAGAGCAAATAGGAGCGAGCTTAACGAGTTCTACAGATGTTTTGGGACGAAGTTTAGCCTCTTCTTCTGTAGTTGGAACAGGAACTAATGATAAGTTAACAAACCTTAATCTATCTACAATTGCATTAGAAGTAGAGCCTTTGCGTAACTTTATAACGCGTGTAAGTGGAACATACAAAACATTAGAATCTGCATCTCCTACCTTTAGTTTAGATTATTTTACAGATAATACGCAAACTGAAGTAGAATCTGAAATACAACAATTTGAAACTGCTTTGTCTTTCTCGTATTTTCCAAACCGTGAAATGACTGGTTTTGGTGTAGAACGAAGAACAAAAAACGATAATTTCTCTAGACTTTTTGCGCAGGTTACTGTTGGTGATCCTGGTTTATTTAATGGAGATTTTAATTATCAAAAAGTTCAATTTTCGTATTATCAACCTTGGTCTCTAGGTCCTTTAGGTCGATTAACAACTAGTATAGAGGTTGGTAAAACATATGGCGAAGTTCCGTTAGGCTTATTGAGTGTTGTGCCAGGAAATCAAAGTTTATTCTCCATATATAATACGTTTTCTAATCTAGATTTTTACGAATTTGTAACCGATGAGTATGCAACATTGCACGTAGAACATAATTTTAATGGTAGGCTATTTTCAAGAATTCCATTACTTAAAAAGTATAACCTCAGAGCTATTTTAGGTTTTAGAGGTGCAATGGGTGATGTGTCTCAAGAAAACAGAGATATTAATGCTTCAGGTTTAACTTATGTAGCGCCTAGCAAAGAAGCTTATTACGAATATAGTGTTGGTGTTGGTAATATTTTTAAAGTCTTTAGAATAGATTTTAACTTTAGAGGAAACTATTTAGATCCAACACTTAATCCAAATGCTAGAAAGTTTGGAGTTACTGGTAGTTTTGGTTTTTATTTTTAAAGAACTCCAAATTATTTAAACAAAAAAGGCTTCCTAAATGGAGGCCTTTTTTGTTGAGGTTTTTTACAAGTATTAAGTTGTTTTTAATTTTAAATAGTAAATCAACTTTAATATTAATTTCATAAAAAAAACCAAAGCGTTAGGCTTTGGTTTTTTTAGTACTGTGTATTAGAGTGTTATTTATCCTAAAAAAGGATAGCGATAATCTGTAGGTGTTACAAATGTTTCTTTAATCATCCTTGGCGATACCCAACGTTGTAAGTTTAAAATACTACCAGCCTTATCATTAGTTCCAGATCCTCTTGCGCCACCAAATGGTTGCTGTCCTACAACGGCTCCAGTTGGCTTATCGTTAATATAAAAATTACCAGCGCAGTTTTGTAATGCTTTAGTCGCTTCGATAACAGCATATCTATCCTGTGCTAAAATGGCGCCTGTTAAAGCGTAATCACTAGTAGAATCTACCAATTTCAATGTTTTAGAGAAATCGTTATCATCAAATACATAAATAGTCATTACAGGTCCAAAAAGTTCATCACACATGGTTGTGTATTTTGGGTCGTTAGTAACAATAACTGTAGGTTCAATAAAATAGCCTTTACTTTTATCATGACCTCCACCAACAATAATATCTGCGTTTTTATCAGCTTTTGCTTTGTCTATGTATTTTGCTAATTTATCAAAAGATCCTTCATGTATAACTGCAGTTATAAAGTTTTCCATGTCAGCAGGAGAACCCATTTTAAAAGATTTCACGTCTCTTACTAATTGTTCTTTAACTTCATTCCAAATACTTTTAGAAACATAAGCACGAGAAGCAGCACTACATTTTTGTCCTTGAAATTCAAAAGCACCACGAGCAATAGCTGTAGCAACTTGAGCAGGATGTGCTGTTTTATGAGCCACAATAAAATCTTTACCACCAGTTTCTCCTACAATTTTAGGATACGTTTTGTAGTTGTGGATATTGTTTCCTATTTGTTTCCAAAGTTCTTTAAATATGTAAGTAGAACCAGTAAAGTGCAATCCAGAAAAATCTGGACTAGCTAATACGGTTTCGGTTATCATTACTGGATCACCAAATACTACATTTATTACTCCTGGAGGTACACCAGCTTCTTCAAATACATCCATTATTACTTTTGCAGAATAGATTTGAGAATCACTAGGTTTCCATACCACTACATTGCCCATCATAGCCATACAAGCTGGTAGGTTTCCAGCAATAGCAGTGAAATTAAATGGAGTTACTGCGTAAACAAAACCTTCAAGAGGTCTGTATTCAATACGGTTCCATGCATCGCTTGTGCTTTCTGGTTGTTCATGATACATATCGGTCATAAACTGTACATTAAAACGTAGAAAGTCTATAAACTCACATGAAGCATCTATTTCTGCTTGGTGTATTGTTTTAGATTGTGCCATCATTGTGGCAGCATTAATTTTGGCTCTGTAAGGTCCAGCAATTAATTCGGCAGCTTTTAAAAATATTCCTGCTCTATGTTCCCAAGGCATTTCGGCCCAATTTGTTCTTGCTTCTAAGGCTGTAGATATAGCTTCGTCAACGTGAGTTTTTTCGGCTAAATGATAATGTCCAACAACATGTTTGTGGTCGTGAGGAGGAGACATTGGTTTAGTGTTTCCTGTCTTTACATCCTTTCCATTAATATACATTGGTACATCTAAAGTACTATTGTACATCTCTTTGTAAGCTTTAGAAATAGCTTCACGGTGTTCGCATCCAGGAGCATAAGCTCTTACAGGCTCATTTACTGCAATTGGTACATTAAAAAATCCTTTTCCCATTTTATATTTTGTATTAGTTGTCTAAATTTAAAGAAACAAAGTTACGAAATATTTAAGTATTTATTTCTGAAGGAAATGCCAAACAATTCTTATTTTTTTGTAAGTTGCCAGCTAATTTTACGGCTATCTAATTTATGTGTACAGTAAGTATTTTTTATAAAGGTAATAACGATTTTGTATTAACATCTAATAGAGATGAAGCACCAAATCGAAACGCATTATCTCCAGATTTTTATATTATTAATAATACCCAATTATTAATGCCTAAAGATGAGCAATCTGGTGGGAGTTGGGTTGGAACAAGTAATAAAAACAGAGTAGTTTGCTTATTAAATGGAGCATTTAGGCTTCACGAAAGAAAGCCAAATTACAGACAAAGTAGAGGTGTTGTAGTTACAGATTTATTAACTTGTGAAAATATTGAAGCTACAATAGAATCTTATAACTTTCAAAATATTGAACCTTTTACAATTGTAATTGCAGATTGGAATACCGATTTAAAATTTTATGAATTGGTTTGGGATGAAAAACAAAAACATTTTCAACAATTGCCATTGGCAACAAGAATATGGTCGTCTTCTACTTTATATACTGAAGAAAAAAAAGAATCTAGACGTAAATGGTTTGAAGCTTTCAAAACTGAAAATAAATTATCATCCAAGTCACTTCTAGAATTTCATAAAACAGCAGGACAAGGGAATGAGGATTTTGGAGTTGTTATGGATCGTGGGTTTGTAAAAACAACAAGTATTACTCAAATTGAAAAAACAGATGCTGCAATAGACTTGCAATTTCATAATTTAAATACTTCAAAAAAAACAGCAATAACTTTTAATCTTGCCGAAACTATTAATGAGTAACTTTAAAGATAACACAGGTGTAATTTTAACCTTAGCCTATCCGGATACTGTTGTATCGCACGCAGCAGAATGGTATTCTCCTTTATTAAGATTTGTAGGTATTGGAAGTAAAACTAGTGTTCGTGCTGGTCATGCAGCCTTAGTTTTAATTAATAAGGAAACAGGTGTTATAGACTATCATGATTTTGGACGCTACATAACTTCCGAGCCTAATGGAAGAGTTCGAGGAAGTAGCACAGATAACGAATTGTATTTTCCATTTAAAGCCGAAATTAAAAATAATAAGATTAATAATCTTGATGCTATTTTAAAATACTTAGCAACACATCCAAAAATAACACATGGAGATGGAAGATTAGTAGCTTCTGTTTGTTATAAAGTTAATTATCAAAACGCAAGAGCGCATATTGCTAGAATGCAAGAACGTGGTTTTATTTATTATGCAGCGTTTAAAAAAGAAGCTTCAAATTGTGCACGGTTTGTAACTAATAGTTTAATAGCATCTGTAACAGATGAGAATATTAAAAAAGCCCTAGAGAGTTCTAAGTGGTTTACACCAAGTACTGTTGGAAATGTATTGTTAGCAAATACTGGGAATCATTGTTTTCAAGTTTCAGACACTGGTATTATTTCAGAATACAAAGGTTCACAAAAAAGCGAAAATTTAAAAAACTTTTTAGATAGATTAAAGGATTATAAGCCAAACCACGAAGGAACTTTAAAACCACGAAAAGTAGACGGTATTCAAGAAAATGCACAATGGCTTTCTGGTATTGCAGCAGGTGCATGGTACGAGATTTATAAAACTGAAACTTTAAACCAATACCGTTACAAACGTATTTCTCCTTATGGAAACGTAGATTGTGATGCTATTTATGTGCCTGAAGATTCAAGTTTTAATTATGAGGAAAAATATGAAATTGTACATTATTCTAACTGCCATTTTTTTCATGTAAAGCAGCATAATAAAGTCTTTAGATTTAATAGGAAGTACGATTAGTTTGAGTTAAACTTTTTTAACAAAAACTTAATTTATAGCAAAAGGAGCACTTAATTTAAAGGTAGGAATAGTAACATTAAACTTTTTTGTGGTAGTAAAGTTTACCATTCCATAATGTCCTTGCATAGCACCAAATGGAGACGTAAGTAAGCACCCAGAAGAATAAGTATGAGATTCGCCAGGTTTTAATACCGGTTTTTTACCAATAACGCCTTCTCCAGAAACAGTTTCAACATTATTTAAGGCATCAAGAATTATCCAATGCCTTGCATTGAGTTGCACAGAGTCTTTACTCTGGTTTTCTATAATAACCTTATATCCAAAAGCGTAGTGTATTTTATAATTTTTATAAAATGTGCCTTCAAAATTGGTTTCTACCGAAATTTTTATGCCTCTTGTTACTTGTTGAACCATTTTTGTTTTCAAAAATTCTATGCTAAAATACTAATATAATCACAATAATAACGGTCTGTTTAATGAGATTTAACTAATAAACGTCGTTTAATTGGTTAGGTTAATAGAGTTTCCTTCGCCAAAACCTACTATTCTATCATATCTAGCACCTAAGTCTGTATAATACACTAAAACTATATAGCTGTTTTCTGTTTGGTGAAAATTACCACTAATTGCATTTTCATCTATACTGCCATCTTCATTTTTAATAACATACTTATAGCTATAAAAACCTTGTTTTAAAAGAAGTTTGCCTTCATAAGTGTTTTCATCACTATAATATGTTAATTGTGTGCTTTCATCTACAGCATAGTTATTAAAATTACCATAAACATGTACCGTTTGTCCTTTTTTAACTTTGTTAAGTTCTAAAGTAAAATGAACTTGAGTGTAGTCTGCTTCAATTGTTGGATTATCTGTATCTAAAGCTGTAATAAGAAAGTTACCATTAATATCTGGATTGTAAGTGTAATCACGATCTACTCTAGGCGAGTTTCTATATAAATAACTATTATAAAGCTCTTTAAGTTCTATAAATTGAACACCAGTATTTGCACCTCTTAGGTCTTTGTTTTCAAAATACAGATATTCATTTCCAGCATAAAAACTGGTGCCTTTTACGTAACGGTATTGCAATTCGTTACCTAAAAGATATTGAGGTTTAATGTTTTTAATAGCTGTTCTTAAATTGTTATTTTGAATAATTACTGTTCTTACGGTTTCTAGTGGATTATTAAATCTTAGAGTTGAAGAGTTGATAGCAATATCTACAGTGTGCTTATCTTTTATTTCGCTAACATCGCGAGAGCGTCTAATAGCAACACCAACATTAGCAATGTCTTCGAAAACCATAAATTTTCTGGTAAATTCTATCTCATCATCTTCATTATAAATAGTAATAAGGTAATTTCCAGATTTTGTAATAGCTTGTGTTTGCTCGTTTGGTATGGTTAAGGTGAAATGAGAATACATTTGATAAGTGTTAAATGAATTATTCCATATTCTAATACGCTGCTCATTAAAACCTTTTAAATATTCAGCTTGCACTAAAACTGAAGGTGTCCAATCGTAATTATAATGTTTAATCTCGTAATAATAATCATCCTCATTTCCATTAAGTACATCAAATTCTAAAATAAGGTATTCGCCAAGTTTTAAAATTGGTAATTGACTTTCTGGAGTGTCGCCTTTAAAAGTAATTGTTTTAATCTCTTCGGTAGGATTTATTTCTTCAACTTGAGAAAAAACTGAAGTTGTAATAAATACAAAAATTAAAAATTGTTTAACGTTAAATGCCATTAATAAGGGTTTTCTTGTTGTAAAGATAAACAAAATCCATGCCTGTTTTCAAACTTCAACATATCTAACCAAAAATCTATTAATTTATTGTGAAATCTTTATTATTAATTTGTATTTTTGCAGCGATTTTTGACCCTCATAAAGTCACATAGCTAAACTATTAACAAATAGATTTATACACATGTCAAACGACATTAAGATTAAAAAAGGTCTAGATATTAAACTTAAAGGTGCTGCAGAAAAGGCAACAGAAAATGCCATAATAAGCAATACTTGTACAGTTAGACCAGAAGACTTTCACAGTGTAATTCCAAAGTTATCGGTTAAGGTTGGAGAAAAAGTAAAGGCTGGACAAGCTTTGTTTTTTAACAAAATTAACGAAAACGTAAAATTTGCTTCACCAGTTTCTGGAGAAGTTATTGAAATTGCTCGTGGTGAAAAACGTAAAATCCTTTCAATAAAAATTCAAGCAGACAAAGAACAGTTATATCACGATTTTGGTTCTTTAAACACTGAAGTAGCTAAAGTTGAAAAAATAAAACAGCATTTATTAGATTCTGGATGTTGGACTTTTATTAAACAACGTCCTTACGATGTGATTGCAAATCCGGAAGTCGCTCCAAAAGCAATTTTTATTTCTGGTTATGCAAGTGCACCATTAGCTGCAGATTTAGATTTTACTTTAGCTGGTAAAGAAGCAGAATTGCAAGCAGCAGTTTCAGCTTTATCTAAACTAACCCAAGGTAAAGTTCATGTTGGAGTTGGTAAAAATGGAAATTCGCCATTGGCAGGATTGTCTAATGTATCAGTTCATAAAGTTTCTGGTCCACATCCTGCAGGAAATGTAGGAACTTTAATTAACAAAATAGATCCTGTAAACAAAGGCGAAACAGTTTGGACTGTTGCTGCACAAGATTTAGTTATAATTGGAGAGTTATTATTAACTGGAAAATTTAATGCAGAACGTACTGTTGCCTTAGTTGGCTCTTCAGTTAAAAAACCACGTTATTTTAGAACTAAGATAGGTAGCGAAATAGCAACAATGGTTTACGATAACGGTGTGGATAAAGATGGGAACGATCGTATTATTTCTGGTAACGTTTTATCTGGAAAACAAGTAAAACCAGATGGCTGTTTAGATTATTATAGTAACGTAATATCTGTAATTCCAGAAGGTGATGATTACGAGTTTTTTGGTTGGAACAAACCAATTTTTAATAAAATCTCTGTATCAAGAGCTTTTACTTTTTCATGGTTAACACCTAAAAAAGAGTTTGCTTTAAATACAAATACTAATGGAGAGCATCGTGCTTTTGTAACTACAGGAACCTACGAAGAAGTATTTCCTCTAGATATATTTCCAATGCAAATTTTAAAATCTTGTATGTATCAAGATTTAGACGAAATGGAAGCATTAGGAATGTACGAAGTTGCACCTGAAGATTTCGCCTTAACAGAATTTGTTTGTGTGTCTAAGCAACCACATCAAGATATTATTAGAAAAGGTTTGGACTTAATGCTTAAAGAGATAGGATAATGAGTTTAAAAAGTAATTTACACAATTTAAAAGAGAAGTATAAAGGAACCAAAATGGCTCCTGCATTTAATGCAATTCATACTTTTTTATACTTGCCAAATGAGACAACGCACAACGGAACTCACATTAAGGTAGCCGATGATTTAAAACGTACAATGAACATAGTTATTATGGCATTAGTACCTTGTTTAATTTTTGGAATATTTAATGCAGGTTACCAACATTATGCAGCTATTAATGCAGCAAAAGGTGTTGTTACAGAAGCTTCTTTATTAGGGAACTTTATAACTTGGGATAACTTTATAATTGGAGCATGGACTGTTTTACCACTAGTAATAGTGTCTTACGGTGTTGGTTTAATTGTAGAATTTATTTTCGCAGTAATAAAAGGGCACGAAGTAGAAGAGGGTTATTTAGTAACAGGTATGTTAGTGCCATTAATAGTACCTATTGATATTCCATTATGGATGTTAGCAGTTGCAGTTATTTTTGGTGTAGTAATAGGTAAAGAAGTTTTTGGAGGTACAGGAATGAATATTCTAAATCCAGCATTAACCATTCGTGCTTTCTTATTCTTTGCATACCCAACTTGGATGTCTGGAGATAAAGTATGGGTTCACAAAGCACAAGAATTAGCAGGAACTCCAGATGCAATTTCTGGCGAAACAATACTTGGTGCATATGCACAAGGAAACACATTGCCTAATATTGATACAATGGACATGTTCTTTGGATTTATTCCTGGATCTGTTGGTGAAACCTCAAAACTATTAATTTTAGTAGGTGCAGGTCTTTTGATTTTCTCAAAAGTAGGAAGTTGGAGAATAATCACAAGTACTTTAATAGGTGCTTTAGCTATGGGAGCAATATTTGAGTTTTTAGTAGTTGGAACAGGAATGATTACAGAAAGCTCTAAGTTTTTTGGACTAATGAGTATGCCTTTCTGGCAACATTTAATTGTAGGTTCTATATTATTTGGTGCTGTTTTTATGGCAACAGATCCTGTTACAGCATCGCAAACTAATAAAGGGAAAATAATTTATGGTTTCTTAATTGGTTTCATTTCAATAATGATTCGCGTATTTAATCCAGCTTATCCAGAAGGAGTATTCTTAGCGATTTTATTAATGAACGTATTTGCGCCAACAATTGATCACTACGTGGTTCAAGGAAATGTAAAACGCAGAATGAAACGTTTAAAAGTTAAAACAGCATAATTATGGCAGTTAACACAGATAAAAATTCATATACAATACTATTTGCTATTGCAATGGTAGTAGTAGTAGGTTCGTTATTAGCCTTTACAGCATCGTCTCTAAAGCCTGCGATTACTAAGAATAAAGAAATTGAAAAGCAACAGAATATTCTGTATGCAATGGGTTTTAATGAAAATGAAGGTACTGGAGATATTACTTTTATTTCTACAGAAAAAGCTGCAGAATCTTTTACTGCAAATGTATCAGAACAAATTGTTCTTGAAGTAAAAGACGGAAAAGTTTTAAAAGAAATGACTCGTGATGAGTTCATGAAATCTAAAGCGCCAGGTGCTGGAAAAGAACCTTATTTAATAGATGTTAAAAAAGAACAAACCAAAGAAAAAAATGGTGAGTCAAGGTTTTTACCATTGTTTAAAGGAACACAAGATGGTAAAACAGTTTATGTAGCGCCAATTAGAGGTAAAGGTCTTTGGGATGCTATTTGGGGATATGTTGCAATAGATATAGATATGGTTATTAAAGGCGCATTTTTTGACCATGCTGGAGAAACTCCTGGTTTAGGAGCGAACATTAAGCAACGTTATTTTATGGATGATTTCTATGGTGAAGGTTTAGTAACTGATGCTGGTGTATTTAAAGGAATCAAAGTTGCAAAAGGAAATAACGACCCACTAAATAAAGATAAAGACGATTACGAAGTTGATGCTTTAGCTGGTGCAACAATTACAGGAGATGGTGTATCTGCAATGATTAAAAAAGATTTAAAATTGTATTTACCATACTTTCAAAATTTAAAAAATAAGAATAACTAATATGGGACTACTTTCAAAAAAAGACGCAAAGTTAATCACAGATCCATTAGCAGATAACAACCCAATTACTATTCAAGTATTAGGTATTTGTTCTGCATTAGCAATTACTGCGGAGCTTAAAGCTTCTTTAGTAATGGGAATTGCTGTATTATTTGTTTTAGGCGTAGGTAATGTAGTTGTCTCTTTAATGCGTAACATCATTCCTTCAAAAATTAGAATTATTGTGCAACTAATTGTAGTGGCTGCTTTAGTAATTATTGTAGATCAAGTACTAAAAGCTTTTGCTTACGATTTAAGTAAAACACTTTCAGTATTTATTGGACTTATTATTACCAACTGTATTATTATGGGTCGTTTTGAAGCGTTTGCATTAGCAAACAAACCTTGGCAATCTTTTTTAGATGGTATTGGTAATGCTCTAGGTTATGCAGTTATTTTAATAATTGTTGGCTTTTTTAGAGAGCTTTTAGGCTCTGGTACACTTTTCGGTATTCCAGTACTTGGAGATGCTATCGAGAAAACAGGTGTTTACGCCCTTGGTTACGAAAATAATGGTTTTATGTTAATGCCTCCAATGGCCTTAATAATAGTAGGACTTATTATTTGGGTACAACGTAGTAGGAATAAAGATTTAATAGAAGACTAAAAAACAGTATGCAGTTAACAGTATTTAGTAATTAGACTCACGACTATTTACTAACGACTAAAAACTGATATTAAAAGAATATAAAAATGATAGAACATTTAGAATTATTTTTCAAGTCAATTTTTATTGACAATATGGTGTTTGCGGTTTTCTTAGGTATGTGTTCATACTTAGCCGTTTCTAAAAAAGTAGCAACAGCAGTAGGACTTGGAGCAGCAGTAATATTTGTATTAGCTATAACAGTGCCATTAAACTGGTTGTTAGACCAATATTTATTACAACCAGGTGCATTAGCTTGGGCAGATGGAAGTAGTAACGGAGAAGGTTTCTCTGGTATGGATTTAGGATTCCTTTCATACATTATGTTTATTGCAACCATTGCAACTATGGTACAATTAGTAGAGATAGTAGTAGAGAAGTTTTCACCTTCATTATATAATTCTCTTGGTATTTTCTTACCATTAATTGCAGTGAATTGTGCCATCTTAGGAGGATCGTTATTTATGCAAGCTCGTGAAATAGAATCGTTTGGTTTAGCTGTTAACTACGGAATCTCTTCTGGAATTGGTTGGTTTTTAGCAATATTAGCAATTGCAGCCATTCGTGAAAAAATTAGATACTCTAACGTACCAGCACCTTTAAGAGGATTAGGAATTACATTTATCATTACTGGTTTAATGGGTATTGGATTTTTAAGTTTTGGAGGTATGTTAACAGGAGGAGAGGAAGAAGCAGAGCAATTAACAGAGCCAAAATCTCAAGTTGAACAAGTACAACAAACTGAACAAGCTAATCAATTAGCCGAAAACACTAAAATAACAAAGTAGTATGATTTTAGCAGCAGGAACAGGAACAACAGTATTAACAACAGTAGTAGCGTTTTTAATTATAGCGTTAATATTAATAAGTTTATTATTATTTGTTAAGCAAAAATTATCACCATCAGGTCCAGTAAAGATCTTAATTAATGGTGAGAGAGAAATAGAAGTGGCTTCAGGAAGCACATTGTTATCCACTTTAGGTGCCGAAAAAATATTTTTACCTTCTGCCTGTGGTGGTGGTGGAACATGTGTTCAATGTGAATGTCATGTATTATCTGGAGGAGGAGAAGCGCTTCCAACTGAAACACCTCACTTTTCAAGAAAGGAATTAGCACATGGTGTACGTTTATCTTGTCAGGTAAAAGTAAAACAAGACATGGAGATTACTATTCCAGAAGAAGTTTTTGGAATTAAAAAATGGGAAGCAACTGTAGTTTCAAACTATAATGTAGCTACATTTATTAAGGAATTTGTAGTTGAAATCCCAGAAGATATGGGTTATAAAGCTGGTGGATATATTCAAATTGAAATTCCAGAATGTGAAATAAAATTCTCAGAAATGGACGTTTCTGCACATCCAGAAGATCATCCAGGTGAACCAGATAAGTTTAAAGCAGATTGGGAAAAGTTTGGTTTATGGCCTTTAGTTATGAAGAATAACGAACTTGTTGAACGTGCTTACTCTATGGCTTCTTATCCTGCCGAAGGTAGAAAAATTATGCTTAATGTACGTGTTGCAACACCTCCTTTCGATCGCGCCAAAGGCGGATGGATGGATGTAAATCCAGGTATAGCTTCATCATATATTTTTAATCAAAAAGAAGGAGATAAAGTAACAATTTCTGGACCTTACGGTGAATTCTTTATCAACGAATCTGATTCTGAAATGTTATACGTAGGTGGTGGAGCAGGTATGGCACCAATGCGTTCTCACTTATATGAATTATTTAGAACCTTAAAAACAGGACGTAAAGTAACGTATTGGTATGGAGGTCGTTCTAAAGCAGAATTATTTTACATACATTACTTTAGAGCATTGGAAAAAGATTTCCCAAACTTTAAATTCTACTTAGCATTATCTGAACCTATGGAACAGGATAACTGGAAAGTTAAAGAAAACATAGATGCTCCTGGAGATGGATTTA
>NZ_JALZVX010000150.1 GCF_023299985.1 Lacinutrix sp.
CTATCACTTTCTAGAACTGCTAGAATATTTGCGTAGTCTAGTGCTGTTTTTAAGCTATCTTGTACTATACCAGAAACAGTTATGTTTTGGGCGTTTAAAGAAAATCCTGCTAGGAGTAGCAGGATTTTAATAACGATTAATAGTAAATATTTTTTCATTTAATTATTAAAGCTTCAATACTATTTAATCTTTTAAATACTTATTTAGTATCATTTAAATTCAAGGATAAATAAAATTTAGATTACTAATTATTACGATTATTTTTAGCAATTTGGTTAGCCTCTTCAAAATCAATAATTTTACCTTCAGGCTTTTTAATTGTAATTTCTTTTTTTGGATTTAAATTAATTTTACTAGCTTTAAAAGTAATATCATTACCATTCTCTAATTCTAAAATTAAACCAGGTAAGCCGCAATAAAAACTAGGCCCAAATTGTATGGAAACATCTGGAGCATACCAAGCTAAAATTTCTCTGACAATTTTACCTTTTCTTCCTTCACTAATATTTGTTGTTGTAGCTTTATAGCAAGTATAATTACCGATTACTTTTGTTTCTTTTGTTAGACTCCATTTCAAAAAATCCCTTTTAATTAAAAGATCCCCAAAAGCAGAACCTTTTTCTAATATATTTTTCGAATTAGTATTGATATAAATTTTTCCATCTCCTGCTAAAATTTCAGTAAAATTAAAATTTTTATCAGCTTCATTTTTCATAGTCTTAGCTTTCTCAAAAAATGATTCTTGATTATTAAAAGTTAAATAATAACTTACATCTTCAGAATTGTCTAATTTCGAAATTATATTTAATTTCATTTCTTCATCTGAAATTTTTTCTAATTTGGCTTTAATTTTATCAGAGTTATGGGAGGCGATATATTCTACAGAACCTTCTGTTATTTGGCCATAAAGATTAGTGAAAAGTAAAAATATACCAATAAAGAAATAATACTTTTTTAAAATCATAATATTACATTTAAAAGTTTAACAATAAACCTAATTTAATAAAAACACTTAAATTAGGTTTAAGATTTTTAGTTACAAAAGGTTTCATAACAGGTAGAGAAAACAGCATACTCTTCTTGATGTGTTAATTCTCCTACATCACCAGCAACAGTAGCTACTAAATCACATTTACTGAAACAATCTTTTTCCTTTTTTAACTCTACAGTAGTTGATCCTTGAATACTTGATGTTGATAGCATAAATAATGCCACAGCAAATATTCCGAAAAATTTCTTTAATTTTTTCATAATTTAAAATTTTAAACCAGTTTTTAATTTTTACTGGTTGGTTAATAAAATTTAAGAAGCTAAGATGCATTTTTTAAGAAGCTGTATTGATTAAAAATAAACTAGCGCTAGTTATTTAAAGTTGCAACATTGTTTTCAATTAATTTGAGGCTTCTTAAATCTCAAACTAACTTACAACATGGCTAACCTAAAAAAAACGCAATCACACAAATTTTTGTAGGCGTTTTTGTGCATTTTATCGAAAACATAGGTTTTGAGTTGTTTTACGTTACGGTAAAAACCGTAATTGAGTAAAAACAGTTAGTTTTAGAGTTATGTGATATTAATAAAAATAAGTTTTAATCAGGTACTACCAATTACTCAAACCAAGAATTTTATTTCTCCAAAATCTATTGGTTGGAGAAGGATGTAAAACTGAAACAAGTTCAGTTTGGCGCCTAACTATTTATTTCCTCCAACCACAATAACAATCTCGCCTTTTGGTGGTTTATTAGTATAATGCTCTAAAACTTCTTTGGCTGTGCCTCTAACCGTTTCTTCATATAATTTAGTGAGTTCTCGTGACACAGAAACTGGTCTGTTTTCTCCAAAATACTCACAAAAATGTCCAAGTGTTTTTAGAAGTTTATGTGGACTCTCGTAAAAAATAATAGTTCGGGTTTCTTCAGCAAGTAATTTTAAACGTGTTTGTCTGCCTTTTTTAACAGGTAAAAAACCTTCGAATACAAATTTATCGTTAGGCAAACCAGAGTTTACCAGAGCTGGAACAAAAGCAGTTGCTCCTGGCAAGCAATCCACTTCAATATTGTTTTCTACGCAAGCTCGTGTTAGTAAAAATCCTGGATCACTTATAGCAGGAGTTCCAGCATCGCTTATAAGTGCAATAGTTTCTCCGCTTTTAATACGCTCGACCAAACGCTCTACCATTTTATGTTCGTTGTGCATATGGTGACTTTGCATTGGTGTTTTTATATCAAAATGCTTTAATAATTTTCCTGAAGTTCTAGTGTCTTCAGCTAAAATAGCATCGGCAGATTTTAAAACCGAAATGGCTCTAAATGTCATGTCTTCAAGATTACCTATTGGTGTTGGTACGATGTATAGTTTACTCATTAATTAATGATTATGTTTTCAAATTTACAATCTTTTTATATGTTATTGACGCAACCTTTTTATAATTTTAGCATCTACTCACTAAACCAACCAATGCAAAAATTCGCTATTTGTTTATTTGTTTTCTGTTTTTTATTTTTAAATGTAAAAGCACAAACCACAGATTTTTCTACTGTTTTGGAAGCTCGAAATCTTTCTGGAGTTTCTGTTTCTCAGGTTAATATTTACCAAGATTTTCAGTATTTAATTACCATACTAAATTCTGGAAATACAGCAAGTAACGCTACATTTTCTCAAACTTTAAGCGCGAATGTTAGTTATTTTACTTCTATGAGTCAAAATGCAAATGGTGGAGCTAGTGCTGTTTCAAATTTATCTTTTGTTGGTAATGAATTAACAGGAACTATTGCTAATATGCCTAGTAATTCTAGCGTAGAAGTATTAGTTACAGTACGTGCGCCAATTAGTCCTGGAGGAATAGCAACTAACGTTACTATATTTGCTCCAACTGGAACAACAGATACAAATACTTCTAATAATCAATCCATAATTTCAATTGATGTAAACGATTTACCTATAGATTTCTCGGTAGTTTATTCTCAAATTACGCCTCCAGAAGGCACAGGAATAAATAACTGGGACGATACTGTTACTTACCAATTTACTATAACAAATAATAGTAGCATTGCTTTTCCTTTAGATAGTTTTTCTGGTAGAATGCAGTTAGCAAATGCTATCAATTTTGGAGTACCTAATGTACAATTCGAGTCTATTAGTTGTTTAAGTGGGACAAATGGCACATTGTGTCCTGATGTTTCTGGAACTACACAAATTCAAGGTAATGTGCTTGCTGGAGATCCTTTTTTTAATTTTAATGGTCCAATTCAATTTAATGCTAATAGTTCTTTAAGTTTTGAAATTGTATATAAATATTTAGAGCCTGCATGTAGTATAGATATAGCGCCATTAGCTGTAAATAGTTTTATTAGAATTGTAGTAAATCATGCTAATGAATCGTCTAACGATTCTAATTTAGTAAACACACAACTTATAGATGCACCTGTTTGTCCAACAACAGATTTATGCATTGAAACCACACAAATTATGCCTTTACCATCGCAAATGGTAAACTGGGATCAAGAGGTTACTTTTGAAACTATTGCTTGTAATAATGGACCATTAGATGCTTTTGGACGTTTTTTTCTTCAAAATTTATCTGTAAATATCGATTGGGAAATTGTTTCTGTTACTTGTGTTGCAACTACAGGAAATATAACCTGTAATGATTTTACATTATCAAATCAAGGTGCTTTTTGGACTACTAACGAATTTATTGTTCCTGCAAATATTACTATAACGATTACAACTGTTATAAAGTTTATAGAACCAGACGACTGCTCTACTGGAACACCAACAAATTCTCAAGCACACGTAAGAAGTGGTGCTAATTTATTAGAAACAAATATTGTAGAAAGCAATACTTTTAATAATGCAGAAAGTGATTTTGTAGTATTACCTCCTTTACCTATTTGTGATCCTGAAGATATTGTAGATTTACAGATTACAAAAACACAAATAGATCCTGCTTTACCGCTTGGTAGTGATGCTTTTAATACTATTGGTTGGGGAAATGTAACTTATGAAATTACAGCGACTAATATTAGTACAACTACAGATGCTGTTGTTGAAATTGAAGATTACATGCCTGTAAATACTAATATATTAGCATCTGCTACTTTGGTTTTTGTAAATTGTGTTTCTACAACAGGAACAGCAATTTGCCCGACTATTAATAATGCAAACATTGGTGTACTTTTAGATGGTATTCCGGAAGCTGGAATGGAAGATATATTTTGGAGTATAGCTCCTGAAGACAACTATATTTTGCCCGCACAAAGTACTATTACTTTTGAAGTAGTAGTAAATTGGGAACCAGAATGCTCTAGCAATGCAATACAAGCAACTAATGGTGTAAGAATAATAAGTGTAGATATGTTGGCTGATGATACTCTAGGTAACAATCAAGATAGTGTAACTACCTATTTTGCGCCATGTGTAGATTTAGTAGTACAAACTTTTCCAGAGTTTACTCAAGTTAATGTTAACCAGAACTTTAATTGGATTATAGATATTACAAATAGTAACACGAGCTCTAATGCAATTAATATAGATTTTCAAGATATTTTAGGAAATGAATTTACCGTAAACGGAACACCAACATGTACCGTTATAAATGGTAATGCTAGTTGTACCACTTTTACCACTAGTGGTAATACTATTACTGGAGTAATACCTAATATGGATGCGGCTTCTACAATACAAATTACAATTCCTGTTACTGCTCCCAGTTTTGGTGGTGCTTTTACTAATAATGCACAAGCAATACCTAACGAAAGTGATAATCAAGAGTTAACCATAGAAACTAATATTTCTATTAGTAACGTACAGGTTATTGCACCTACTATTATAAAATCGTTTACACCAACTCAAATTATTGTTGGTCAAGAAAGTATATTAGAATTTACTGTTACTAATTTAGCAGGAAACCCTTCTCAAAACAATATTGATTTTACAGATAATCTTCCTCCTGGTGTTATACTTTCTGGTCCAATAGATTGGGTGCAACAAAATGGTTGTACAGCTACTTTTACAGGAAATAATGGAGAAACCTCTGTTATGGTTAATAATTTAATATTTCCTGCTGGTGTTGGAACTTGCACCTTTGCTGTTCCTGTTACTTCAACTAATGTTGGTAATTACTTAAATAACAATACTAATTTTACAAATCAAAATAATATAGACACCTCTTTAGCTAGCGCAACTTTAGATGTTGTTGAAGATAGTTCTAATGTTGATATCGAAGTTGTAAAATCTGTTGTACCACAAGAAGTTAGTTTAGGAGAAAACGTAACGTTTACAATTACAGCTACAAATGTAGGAACCACAAACGCGACTGTTATTTCTATATTCGAAAGTCTTCCTAGTGGCTACATATATCTTAACGCTAATGCGTCTTATGGTAATTACGATCAAACTACTTTTCTTTGGAATTTACCTGATTTAGCTTCTAATCAATCTGAAACACTTACCATAACTGCACAGGTAATTTCATCTAACAATTTATTAAACACAGCCAGTTTAAATAATGTAACAGAAATAGATAGAGATGAAACCAATAACGAAGATTCTGCCAAAGTTTCTATAAACGGTTGTTTAAAAATATCTCAAGGCGTTTCGACTAATAACGATGGAGATAATGACACCTTTTTAATTAGTTGTATTGAAGATTATCCAGATAATAACGTGAAAATTTTTAATAGGTATGGAACGTTAGTTTTCGAAACTAATAACTATAAAAATAATTGGAATGGTGTCCCAAACAAAGGCACTCCAAAAACTGATGCTATATTACCAGTTGGAACTTACTATTATGTTTTAAAAATTGAAACTATAGAAAAACCATTTGTTGGCTGGCTATATCTTAATTACTAGTTTTAATTGGTCTAACCTTTTTTCCTAAAAAATAAGACGTTAATATTAAAGGAATTACAAAGTAAGACAACCCAATGTCATGACCAGCATTATAATGTGCAACACTAGCTAAAATAGCATTAAAAAAGAAACCTGCATAAGCCCATTCTGTAAGCCAGTTACTTTTACGCCATAAAATAATAATAACACCAATAACTTTTAGCGTTGCTAAAGGATAAACAAGATAAGATGGGTGATTTAGCATTTTAAAAAAGCCTTGTACCATCTCGTAATTAGTAAAATACATATTTGCTGAATATAAAAACACTCCGCAAACACCTAAAGTTACAATCCAATAAATTATTTTTTTAATTTTCATCTTTATTTTAATTAAATCTAGCATTAATAAGTTCCATAAAACGTTCAGAATAGTCTTCTTTATCAGCCCAAGAATTATAATCTGGTTTTACAGTAGTTTCAATAAAAGTATTGGCTTCATCAAAATTAGCCATGGTATTTAATTGCGAAATTACACGATCGTAATCTGCATTTTTACCATCGAACAAATGCTTAATAAAAGCCAGCTTATCGTTTAAACCAATGGTTAATCCTCCAGATTTTAGTTTATCATTCAAAGATTTTTTTTCAGTAGGCTTAACATCACTTACCTTATCAAAAACAGGTGTTTGGTTAAAATCGGCAGTAATATCTTCAAAATCGTTTTTATGGTATTTAGGTTGTATGGCAGCTAAAACAGCATCAACTTGCTGTGTTTCTTGAGGCATTTGCGCAACCATATCTTTAATTTTTTCCATTACTGGCTCCATTATTTCATCATCATCTCGCTCATCTACATCTACATAAGTTTTATTACCAATCTCTATATTATCACTCACTGTATTGTTAAAAGCGGTATCTAACATCCCAAAAAATGAAGAATCGTTACCAATAGTTGGTAAATTGTCTTCAAAATTCTCTTGTGCAAACTTTAAAACAGTAAGTTTTTCATACAAAGCAGCTACTTCAGTATGCATTTTATTTACATCCTCTTTGCCTTTTAGTTTAAGAATCTTATGAGCAATACTCATTAATTCGGATTCTAACTTCTTCTTCATAGATTAAAAATTTTATAATTATTCAAATTTATACAATTTAGGCTTTTGATTTTTAATAAATTTGAGCCACCTTTATAGAAACGAGAAATTTCTCTTGTTTAGTATGATAAAATTACAAAATGTTTCTTGAAAATACAGTAAATCAAAAAGAACAATTTGGTTGGATTGAAGTTATTTGCGGTTCCATGTTCTCTGGAAAAACCGAAGAACTCATTCGAAGGCTAAAGCGTGCGCAATTTGCAAAGCAAAAAGTTGAAATTTTCAAGCCAGCAGTAGATGTGCGTTATGATGACGAAATGGTAGTGTCTCACGATGCAAACCAAATTCGTTCTACACCAGTTCCTGCTGCTGCAAATATTCCAATTTTGGCAGATGGTTGTGATGTTGTTGGTATTGACGAGGCACAATTTTTCGACGATGAGATTGTTAGAGTCTGTAACGATTTAGCTAACAAAGGTATTCGTGTAATTGTAGCAGGACTAGATATGGATTTTAAAGGCAACCCATTTGGTCCAATGCCAAACTTAATGGCAACCGCAGAGTATGTTACTAAAGTACATGCTGTTTGTACACACACAGGAAACCTTGCGCAATTTAGTTACCGAAAAAATAAAAGTGAAGATCTTGTTTTATTAGGTGAAACCGAAGAATACGAACCTTTAAGTCGTGCAGCTTACTATAAAGCAATCACACGCGAGAAAATAAAAACCATGAAAGTGAATGATGCCGAAGAGCTTAAATCTAAAAACAAAGATGCCTAAAGCCCAGGAAACCATTCTGGAAATAGACTTAAATGCATTACAACACAATGTTAATTTTATAAAGTCTAAACTTAAAACCAACACTAAATTTTTAGCAGTGGTAAAAGCTTTTGCCTATGGAAGTGATGCCATAGAAATAGCAAAACACCTAGAAAAGTTAAATGTAGATTATTTTGCCGTAGCTTATACAGACGAAGGCATTGCGCTTAGAAATGCAGGAATAGAAACACCTATTTTAGTACTACATCCACAAACAGTGAATTTTAAAACAATTATAGAACATTGTTTAGAACCAAGTATTTATTCTCAACGTATTTTAAATGAATTTTTAGCTGTTGCTAAAAAACACAAACAGACCAATTATCCTATTCATATAAAATTTAATACTGGTTTAAATAGATTAGGTTTTGCAGAATCTGAAGTTGAAACAATCGTAGAAATTCTTCAAACAACCCAAGCAATTAAAGTGAAATCACTTTTCTCTCATTTAGCAGCAAGTGACGATGAAAACGAAAAAGACTTTACATTAAACCAAATTGAAAGTTTTAAACGTATTACTCAAGAAGTAAGTGATAGTCTAGATTATAAACCTTTTTTACATCAAAGTAACACCTCTGGGATTTTAAATTATCCACAAGCACATTTTAATATGGTTAGATGTGGTATTGGTTTGTATGGCTTTGCAAATAATACAGAAATAAATAAAAGCTTAAAACCTGTTGCTACATTAAAAACAAGTATTTCTCAAATTCATAATTTAAAAAAAGAAGACAGTTTAGGTTATAATCGTGCCTTTACTGCTACAAAAAATACCAAAACAGCAACTTTACCTATTGGTCATGCAGATGGCATTAACAGGCTTTTTGGAAACGGAAATGGATTTGTATTTATAAATGGACAAAAAGCTCACATAATTGGTAATGTTTGTATGGACATGATTATGGTAGATATTACAAATATTAAGTGTGAAGAAGGAGATGAAGTTATCGTTTTTGGACCACAACATTCTGCCGAAAATTTAGCAGAAAGTATAGACTCTATCTCTTATGAAATATTAACTTCCGTATCTCAACGAATAAAACGAGTGTTTCGTCGATATTTTTAATCTTTATACCTTCTCAACCTAGCCTTTTTGTTAAAATTTTAACTAAATTGAAAAATAATTAATTTAAACTAACCTTAAAAATTAAAATTATGCTTAAAGAATTTAAAGAATTTATTACAGGTGGTAACGTTGTAGAATTTGCTGTAGCTGTAATTATGGCAGGAGCAATTGGTGCTGTTGTTATGGGCTTTGTTAACAACATTATTATGCCAGTTGTTGGTCATTTCTCAGGAGGATCAGATTTTTCAGACAAAAAAATTATTTTAGATGATGCTATAGTTGATGCAGCAGGAGTAGTTACAACTCCAGAAAACGCAATTATGTGGGGATCTTGGATTAATACAATTATTAACTTACTAATTGTTGGTATGGTTATGTTCATTATTGTAAAAGCTTACAACAAAGCTAAAAAGCCAGCTGCAGATGCACCACCAGCAGGACCTAGCGATAACGATTTATTAATGGAAATTAGAGATGCTTTAAAAAAGTAGTCTATTTTTTATTAAATATTTTAAAAATCGGTTTTGCAATGCAAAACCGATTTTTTTTGTGCCTAATTTTTACCAAAAAAATAACACCTATTTAAACTCAAACTATTAGAAATATAATAGCTTTGTTTTTTATATTAAAATTGAAATAATTTATTTAGTTATGAAATTAGCAGTTATTGGTGTTACAGGCATGGTTGGCGAAGTCATGCGCAAAGTATTAGAAGAGCGTAATTTTAAAATTACAGAATTTATTCCTGTTGCTTCAGAACGTTCTGTAGGTAAAAAAATAAACTTTAAAAACAAAGAGTTTACAATAGTAAGCTTAGCAGATGCTATTGCTTTAAAACCAGATGTCGCTTTATTTTCAGCTGGTGGAGAAACGTCTTTAGAATGGGCTCCAAAATTTGCAGAAATTGGTACTACTGTGATTGATAATTCTTCTGCTTGGAGAATGGATCACTCAAAAAAATTAATTGTTCCAGAAATTAACGCTAACGAATTAACAAAAGAAGACAAAATTATTGCGAATCCAAACTGTTCAACTATTCAAATGGTAATGGCTTTGGCTCCGCTTCATAAAAAGTATAAAATAAAACGTATTGTTGTTTCAACTTACCAATCTATCTCAGGAACTGGAGTAAAAGCGGTACAACAATTAGAAAATGAAATGGCTGGTGTAAAAGGAGAAATGGCTTATAACTATCCTATTCACAAAAATGCTATTCCGCATTGTGATGTTTTTGAGGAAAACGGCTATACCAAAGAAGAAATGAAATTGGTTCGTGAAACTCAAAAAATTCTAAATGACAAAACCATTGCTGTTACTGCAACTGCTGTTAGAATACCTACTGCTGGCGGACATAGTGAAGCTATAAACGTAGAATTTGAAAACGATTTCGACGTTTCTGAAGTAAGACAATTACTTAGTGAAACTGATGGTGTTACGATACAGGATAACTTAGACACAAACACTTATCCAATGCCATTGTACGCAAATGGAAAAGACGATGTTTTTGTAGGACGTATTCGTAGAGATGGCTCTCAGCCTAACACTTTAAACCTTTGGGTTGTAAGTGACAATCTTAGAAAAGGTGCTGCAACAAACACTGTACAAATAGCAGAATACTTAGTAAAAAACAATCTAGTATAGATTATAATAGAATACTTAATTTTCAAAAAAGCGTTTACATAACTATGTAAGCGCTTTTTTGTTTATTTTTATAGTTATATAAAACTACTATCTATGAAAAAATTAGCAATTTGCTTTTTAACACTTTCAATATTTATGGCTTGTAAAGAAGAAAAAAAAGAACGTCAAGTAATTACTGTAGACTATCCTTCAACTAACACAGTAGATACAATTAACACTTACTTTGGCACAGAAGTAAAAGATCCTTACAGATGGCTTGAAAACGATAGAAGCGAAGAAACAATGGCTTGGGTTAGAAACCAAAACAAAGCAACTTATAGCTATCTCGATAACATTCCATTTCGTAATGAATTAAAAGATAGGCTTACTAAACTATGGAACTACGAAAAAATAGGATCACCTTTTAAGGAAGGAGATTACACCTATTTTTATAAAAACTCTGGACTTCAAAACCAATATGTAATTTACAGATACAAAACAACAGAAGATCCAAAAACAGCAACGGTATTTTTAGATCCAAATGACTTTAGTAGCGATGGTACAACTTCTTTAGGAGGCACAAGTTTTTCTAAAGATGGAAAAAAATTAGCTTATGCTATTTCCGAAGGTGGAAGCGATTGGAGAAAAATTCTAATCATGGATACGGAAACTAAAAAAATAATTGAAGACACCATTGTAGATGTTAAATTTAGCGGTATGTCTTGGTATAAAAATGAAGGCTTCTATTATTCTAGTTACGACAAACCAAAAGGAAGCGAATTGTCTGCAAAAACTGATCAACATAAAGTCTACTACCATAAATTAGGAACATCGCAAAAAGAGGATAAAATAATCTATGGTAATACTTCAGAAGAAAAACACAGATACATTTACGGAAGCGTTACAGAAGATAATAAATATCTATTAATCTCTCCTCGTGTCTCGACTTCTGGAAACAAATTATATATTAAAGACTTAACTGTACCAAATGCGCCTTTGTTAGAGATTATTGGAAACACAGATAACGACACATACTTATTAGAAAATGTTGGTTCAAAATTATTTTTAGTAACCAATTTAAATGCACCAAACCAGAAAATAGTTACAGTAGACGCTTCTAATCCAACACCAGAAAACTGGGTGGATTTTATTCCAGAAACTAAAAATGTATTGAGCCCATCTACAGCTGGTGGTTACTTTTTTACAGAATATATGGTTGATGCAGTCTCTCAAATCTTTCAATATAATTATAACGGAAAATTAATTAGAGAGGTGAAATTACCAAGTATTGGTAGTGCTGTAGGTTTTGGAGCAAAAAAGGAAGAAAAAGAACTGTATTATTCTTTTACCAACTATATTACTCCTGGAAGTATCTACAAATATGATATTGAAAAGGGAATTTCAACTTTATTTAGAAAACCAGATATAGACTTTAATTCTGAAGATTACGAAAGTGTTCAGGTTTTTTATCCATCAAAAGATGGTACAAAAATACCAATGATAATTACACACAAAAAAGGCGTAAAACTTAACGGTAAAAACCCAACAATCCTTTATGCTTATGGAGGTTTTAATGTTAGTCTAACACCTAATTTTAGTATTACAAATGCCGTTTGGATGGAGCAAGGTGGTATTTATGCTGTAGCCAACTTAAGAGGTGGTGGAGAATACGGAAAAGAATGGCATGATGCCGGAACACAATTAAAAAAACAAAATGTATTTGATGATTTTATAGCAGCTGCAGAATATTTAATTGCTAAAAATTACACCTCATCAAATTACCTAGCAATAAAAGGAGGCTCTAATGGTGGATTATTAGTTGGTGCAACTATGACGCAACGACCAGATTTAATGAAGGTTGCTTTACCAGCAGTTGGTGTTTTAGACATGCTACGTTACCATACTTTTACAGCTGGAGCAGGTTGGGCTTACGATTATGGAACAGCAGAAGACAACAAAGAAATGTTTGAGTATTTAAAAGGCTATTCTCCTGTTCACAATGTAAAAGCAGGAGTGCAATATCCTGCTACTTTAGTAACAACTGGAGATCATGATGATCGCGTTGTACCTGCCCATAGTTTCAAATTTGCGGCAGAGTTACAAGCAAAACAATCTGGAAAGAACCCAACACTTATTAGAATAGAAACAGACGCTGGACATGGAGCAGGAACTCCTGTAAGTAAAACGATAGAGCAAGCAGCAGATGTTTTTGGTTTTACACTATTTAATATGGGTTACGATGTTTTACCAAGTAAAATGAAAGACGAATTTAAGGATTAATGCTTTGTCATTCCTGCGAATGAAGGAAATCCAAAACAGTTATTTCTATATTATAATAGATTCCTGCATTCGCTGGAATGACAAAAAAAGCACTTGTAAAACAAGTGCTTTTTTGTGTTATTTTTGCACTATGCTTGAAGTAAAAAATCTCAACTTTTCTTACAAAAAAACACCTGTTTTAAAAGAGCTTTCTTTTAAAGTAAAACCAGGAGAATACCTTGCCATAATAGGTGAAAGTGGTTGCGGAAAAAGCACGCTTTTAAAAGTACTTCGTGGTGAATACGATTTAAATAACGGAACCCTATTCTGGAAAAAAGAACAAATTCTAGGTCCAAAACACAATCTTGTTATTGGTTACGATTTCATGAAGTATGTTGCGCAAGAATTTGAGTTAGAACCGTTTATTTCTGTAGCAGAAAACATTGGCCAACATCTTTCAAATTTTTATAAAGAAGAAAAGAAAGAACGTATTGCAGAACTTCTTGAAGTTGTAGAACTTAATGCTTTAGCAACAACTAAAGTGAAATTATTAAGTGGTGGACAAAAACAACGTGTTGCATTAGCAAGAGCTTTAGCAAATGCACCAGAAATTTTGTTATTAGATGAACCTTTTAGTCATATAGACAACTTTAAAAAGCAATCGTTACGTCGTAATATTTTCAAATATTTAAAAGAAAAAAAGGTCACGTGTATTGTTGCTTCTCATGATAAAGAAGATGTTTTGGGTTTTGCAGATAACATGATGGTACTTAATAATAATACTATTGAAGCTTATAATTTGCCTGAACACTTATATAAAAATCCTAGAACACCTTTAATA